>CADBOL010000313.1 GCA_902796295.1 Oscillospiraceae bacterium | reverse complement strand
TTTCGGCGGCAATTCTTGCCTCTTCCGCCTTACGCTTGCGCTCGGCTTCCGCTTCTTCTTCTTCTGCAATCCTCAGCTCTTCAATTCTGGCATAGCACTCATCAGTTTTAGCGCTGCTGTCTTTCCAATCAATAATTGATTCAAAGAGAGTTATTGCTTTTGTACAGCCCTCCTTGTCACCCTTTTGCAGCTCGGAGACAGCTTTGTTGTAGATGCCGTCTTTTTTCAGCTCCGCCTCATTTACCGACATCATATCGGATACGTTTTTGCCGCATGAGCCGCAGAGCTCTGTCCTGTTTACGCTTCCGCAGGAACACAGAAATAAATCATCATGAACCGCAGGCAAATATTTTTTATCTTCTCCAAATAGATTTTTAAACTGAAAAACCTGATCATCATCATAAACGGTGCCGAGCTCTTCCTGAGCCGGAATTGCCCGCGCAGATGAAAAATCCGCTTCAAAAGAGTTATCATCAGCGAAGATAACCTTTATGTTTTTCAGTGAAAAAGAACGTACGCTACTGTTATCAAGATAAACCGGTACTTTTGAGCCGTATTCCCCGTTGAACTTCAAGTCAAGGTCAAGGTATTCATGCCTTATTGTTTCTTCAATCTTATTCTTTGAAACATCATAACCCGAAAGCTCAACTATTATTGCCTTTATGGCTTTTTCAACAATGCTTTTGGCTTTAATCTGAATAAAAACCCTGTCAGTCTGAGTATCTTTTGTCAGCGCACCGGCAGCAATAACCACGGGAGAACCTGCAACATACAAATTACCGGGCAACTGAAATAATCTTTGATATCTTTCCATAATCAGTTTCCTTGTCCGAATCAGATTTCGGGGATTTCTTCCGGTGGTGCAACTGTTGAGCTTCCGCCCGAAGCGGTCTGCTTTGCAGCAATTTTTTTGCTGTTTTCATCGATTGATTTAAGATGATCGAGTACATTTGCCGCGGCGTAAAAAATAAGACTCAGGAACCAGGCAGTTGCAATTCCGAAAACTGCAAGCCCTATGCCGAGTGCGACGAACTCTTCTTCGTCCGATATTGCCCAGAAAAACACAATAATACCGGCAATTATTTCAATAATACCCAGTCCGATACACACATTTGCCATTTTTCTGAATCTTTTTGAAATTGTTGCGCTGTCCATAAATAATTCCTCCGTAATATGATTGTTGAATCGGGTGCCGAGTGATAATAAATAATCATTCTGCAATAACCCCATCATATATAAGATGAATTTAAAAAGAAATCGGTTCAATTATTTTTTAAAAAATTTATCCTTAATAAAAGTTTGTTTAATACAAACAACAGAAAACACATAAATGTGGTGACAATTACCCGTAAAAGTATCTGCATTTATCAAAAAAGAAACCGGTTATTACCCATAGCGGAATTAATAACCGGTTTGATTTATGAACTGCTTTAATTCTTTGAATTGCAGCGTAAAAAGTTGAACCGACATTCAATATACGGGGATCTCTTTTGTATCTTGAGATTCTTCGCTTCGCTCAGAATGACAAATCGGAAGCACGTTTTAGATGTTATATTATAGATATTAGATGATGGAATCGCATTGCGATAAAAATGTATTATGCTTCACATATCCTTGTAATCGTCCACACCCGTCTTGCTCATTTCATTCGCAATCCACCCTCTCCGTTCCTGGAGAGGGCTAAAGAGGGACGCGATGCGATAAAATTGTATTATGCTCCGCATATCCTTAATAGGGGTCGCCGATGTTGTCGACTCCTATCATCATATAATCTGGAGCGTGCTTTGCACGCGACCTTTAATTCCACATTGGAATGATGCTCGCGCATATACTTGTTCACGGCAGGCATTTATGCCTGCCCTACATTTGTAAGCTCAAGCTTCCCCGGGTCGCCGACGTCGTTCCCTACAACATGTTGCCTAAACCGACATATAAAATCGGAGCGGATTTATCCGCGACCCAAAATTCCGCATTCCGCATTCCGCATTAAAAATCCCGCAGAGCTCTGCGGGATTTTTAATG
>CADBOL010000312.1 GCA_902796295.1 Oscillospiraceae bacterium | reverse complement strand
TCTGAGAGGAGGGAAAGCGATGACAGAGCTGAGTGAGAGAAAAAAGCAGATACTCGCCAATGTGGTTGAGATGTATGTCAGATCCGGTGAGCCCGTCGGCTCCAAGGGGCTGATTTCGGCAAGCGGACTTAACTGTTCATCCGCTACGGTCAGAAACGATATGAATGACCTTGACCGTATGGGTTATCTTGTTCAGCCGCATACCTCCGCGGGCAGAATCCCCTCCGAAAAGGGATACAGGTATTATGTAGACCACCTGATGCCTCACAGAGAGCCCGATGAATTCACAAAAAGGCTTATCGACGCGGGTATTTCTCCCGCTGCGGGAGATCCGGAAAAGCTTGTAAACACTGCGCGCGAGCTGCTTGCGGATATCACAAAATGCGCGGCGGTTTCCACCGCTCCCGTCGGAGCACTCAATGTAATTCGAAAGATTGAGCTTGTTCCGGTCGGCTCACACACCGCGATGATGGTCCTGCTTACATCAAACGGCATTCTCAAGAGCCGCCTTTGCAGGATTGAGAGTGAATTCAACGCGAAGGTGCTTGAGGAGTTTTACTCGATATGTGATAAATTCTTTATAGGCAGGCCTTCCGATGAGATAAGCCCCGCAGGGATTCAGACCATCGCAGCATCGGTTGATTATGATTATTTTGTTCTTCTTCCTCTGCTCGGCGCGATAAGCGATCTTGCGATAAGCACCAATGACTCAAAGCTGATTCTCGGCGGCGAGGCTAATCTTCTCTCAAGGATGGATTACGGTGAGAGAGCGGTGTCGCTCCTCAGATTTCTCAGTAACAAAGAGCCCATATCGGAGGTTATCCGCTCCTCAAAGGATAATCTTAATGTCAGAATAGGCTCCGAAAATATATATAAGCAGCTTGAGGATTCAAGCGTCGTTGTTGCGAAATACAACGTCAAGGGTGATGATTCCGGCTCGATAAGCGTAATAGGCCCGACAAGGATGGATTATCCGCTTGTAATATCGAGCATGAAATATCTCACCGACCTGCTCGGCAGGCTCATAACCTCGGTGCTTGAAGAATAGAAAGGATAACAGCCATGGATGAAGAAATAAAAAAAGATGAAACCCCGGCTGACATTGAAGAAAAAGAAACAGCCGGCGAAGAGATTAAAGATAATAAAGAAGAAAAACCAAAAAAGAAAGATAAAAAGTCAAAAGACAGTTCGCTGATTGAGACACTCAAAGCGCAGATTGCCGAAAAGGATGATAAATTTTTAAGGCTCGCGGCCGAGTATGATAATTTCAGAAAGCGCTCCGTAAAGGAAAAATCCGATATTTACGCATCATCAAAGGCGGATGTGATAAATGACATTCTTCCGATTCTTGATAATTTTGAGCGTGCCGCCCAGAATTCCGAAGCGGATTTTGACGGATACAAAAAAGGAATCGAACTCATATTCAATCAGTTCCTGGGAGTGCTCAAAAAATACGGTGTTGAGAGCTTCGGCGAAGAGGGTGAAGACTTTGACCCTGCAATGCATTCGGCAGTTATGGTTGTTGAAGATCCGGAGCTCGGCAGCAATGTGATAGCTCAGGTTTTCAGCAAGGGATATAAAATAGGCGATAAAATCATCAGAGAAGCAGTAGTCAAGGTGGCAAACACCTGATACAGATAAATTTGTTTAATATTTTCTTTACATAAACGGAGGTAATCATTATGTCAAAAGTTATAGGAATCGATCTCGGCACGACCAATTCGTGCGTAGCCGTTATTGAAGGCGGCGAGCCCGTAGTTATCGCAAACGCAGAAGGATCAAGGACCACACCTTCTGTTGTCGCGTTCGGCAAAACGGGTGAAAGAATGGTGGGTCAGGTTGCCAAAAGACAGGCAATAACCAACCCCGACAAGACTGTTTCATCAATAAAGAGACAGATGGGCAGCGACTACAAAGTAGATATCGACGGCAAGAAATACACACCTCAGGAGATTTCCGCAATGATTCTCCAGAAACTCAAGACCGACGCGGAAGCATATCTCGGCGAAAAGGTTACCGAGGCGGTTATCACCGTTCCCGCGTATTTCACCGATTCACAGAGACAGGCAACAAAGGATGCCGGCAAAATCGCAGGTCTCGATGTCAAGAGAATCATCAATGAGCCCACAGCGGCCGCTCTTTCCTACGGTATCGATAAGGAATCCGAGCAGAAGGTTATGGTTTACGACCTCGGCGGCGGTACTTTCGATGTATCCATAATCGATATGGGCGACGGCGTTCAGGAAGTTCTCGCGACAGCCGGTAACAACCGTCTGGGCGGCGACGACTTCGATCAGAGAATCATCAACTGGCTTGTTGACGAATTCAAGAAGGATCAGGGCTTTGATCTTACAACCGACAAGATGGCGATGCAGAGACTCAAAGAGGCAGCCGAGAAGGCAAAGATTGAGCTCAGCGGCGTAACAACATCATCAATCTCTCTTCCTTATATCACTGCGGATGCCACAGGTCCGAAACATCTTGAGACTACTCTCACAAGAGCAAAGTTCAATGAGCTCACGGCAGATCTTGTCGAATCCACAATGGGTCCAGTCCGTCAGGCAATCAATGACTCCGGTCTCAAGACAAGTGAAATAGACAAGGTTCTCATGGTCGGCGGATCATCAAGAATTCCCGCCGTTCAGGAAGCTATCAAGAAGTTCATGGGCAAAGAGCCCTTCAAAGGCATCAACCCCGATGAGTGCGTCGCAATCGGCGCGGCAATCCAGGGCGGTGTCATAGGCGGCGATGTCAAAGGTCTCCT
>CADBOL010000311.1 GCA_902796295.1 Oscillospiraceae bacterium | reverse complement strand
TCAGAGTAGTCGCGCCGATACAGTGGAGTTCGCCCCTTGCGAGCATGGGCTTGAGAATATTGCCGGCGTCCATGGCGCCGTCTGTCTTGCCCGCGCCGACTATAAGATGAAGCTCGTCTATGAAAAGAATAATCCTGCCGTCGCTCTTCTGAATCTCCGTGAGCACGGCCTTCAGACGCTCCTCAAACTCGCCTCTGTATTTTGCGCCCGCGACGAGCGAGCCCATATCGAGCGAAAACAGAGTCCTGTCTTTGAGCCTGTCGGGCACATCGCCCTTGATTATCCTCTGCGCGAGGCCCTCGGCTATTGCTGTTTTGCCGACACCCGGCTCACCTATCAGGCAGGGATTGTTTTTTGTCTTTCTCGAAAGAATCCTGATGACGTTTCTGATTTCCTCGTCTCTGCCGATAACGGGGTCGAGCTTTTGCTGCCTCGCCATCTCGGTCAGATCGCGGCCGTATTTTTTCAGAGCATCGTATGTATCTTCGGGGTTGTCGCTCTTGACCGAGCCGGAGCCTCTGACGTTTTTGAGAGCGGAGAGGAACTTGTTTTCGTCAATATCCGCGCCTCTGAGAATCTGTTTCATATCGGGGTCGGCTTTTTTGATGATGCCGAGCATGATATGCTCAACCGAAACATAGTCATCCTTCATATTGGATGCTGTTTTTTCCGCCTCATCAATTGCGGAAGCCGCCGCCTGTGAGAAATACTGACTGCCGCCGCTCACTTTAGGCAGAGAATCGATTTTTGTCTGCAGTGTGCCGAGCAGGGCGGAGGGGTTGATGCCCATACTCCTTATCAGAGAGGAAATCAGACCGTTTTCCTGGGCGAGCAGGGCATAAAACAGATGAGTCTGCTCAATCTGCTGGTTGCCGTGCTCAGCGGCGATATTCTGCGCCGACTGTATCGCCTCAATACTCTTTTTTGTGTACTTATCAATATTCATTATATTCGCCTCCTCAGCTTAACTTACACCACGATTCTACAATATCATTGTGAATAAAATACGCAGAGATTATGAACGAAGTGTAAATAATTAGCACTCATAATGTTAGAGTGCTAAAACGAGAATATAAAGATACCGGGGGAATTCAAAAAAATAAGCGCAATTCTCCCTGATTATTCTTATCGCTTCGGGAAATCTGATACAAATTATTATGTCTTTATGAGTGATTATAAAAATGATGAATAACAATCTGAAATACCTAAGGGCACGGAGCTTACAAAACTCCGTGCCCTTGATATCAGTTTTTTATGCGGATACTTCATGAGCAAGCGCCGTTGAAACCAGCTGATTCAATGTGATATTTCTTTTAGCCGCCTCTATGGATAATGCTTTGTGCAATTCCGGAGTTATGCGGACATTGAAAACACCTTTGAATGCTTTTTCCGGTGTCTTGCCTGTCTTTTCGCAGTATTCAATATAATCGTCAACTTCCTGCTCAAATGCCGATTTTAATTCGTTAACATCTTCTCCTTCATAAGTTACAAGATCGTCGATAAAGAGGATTTTTCCGAAAAGAACGCCGTCTTCAACCGAAACTCCGGTGCTGCCGTAATATCCTTTGTATTCAAGTAAAGCACTCATATTAATTTATCCTCCTTCAGTAAATCAATTATTTCTTTGATAACATACATTTTTACGATATTGCCGGGGTGAGGTTTATGGATTTTTATGATTCTGTTTATGCGGGAATTATAAAATCTCACTCTTGAGCCGTTTGCGCCCGTATCTTCGGAGAACCCGAGGTATTTCAGTAAAGTTCTTAATTCGTCATATGTGAAATCATTCGGCTTGTTGAGAAGACATTTGATCAGTTTTTCTTTTGTGCTCATGTCACGCCGCCTTGCAACTGTTTTTCAGTTACATAATATCACGGATAATGCAGACAGTCAAGGGGAAAAATGATTTATGAATAAAAAAATCAAAAAAGGTAATAAAATCTCTTTAAATCTATGAGACGGACAATGACCATTATGATTTTCAGGCAAATATAGCAGCCCTCAAGGCATTGATTAAAACCTTGCGGGCTGTTTGTAATAATCTGTTTGACTGTCTCTTGCTGTATCTGCTTTTATTCTTTCGGTATATTCTTTTCCTTCATTGTGAGTGAGATGCGGTTTTTCGCGAGATCCGTCTTGAGCACCCATACCGTGATGACCTGGCCGACTTTGAGCACATCGGAGGGGTGCTTGATATATTTCTCGGTAATCTGCGAAATATGAACAAGGCCGTCCTCGTGAACCCCTATATCGACAAAGGCGCCGAAATCGGTTACATTCCTGACGGTTCCCTTCATCTCCATGCCGGGTTTCAGATCCTTTATATCCATGACATCGGTGCGCAGCATCGGCTGAGGCAGCTCGTCTCTCGGGTCTCTGCCGGGGGCGATGAGCTCCTTGACAATGTCTTTGAGGGTGGGTACGCCTATGCCTAGCTTTTCCGCGACCGTTTCCTCGCCCATGAGAGCAACCTGCGCCGAGATTGATTTGATATCTTCGCCGCCGATATCTTTCTTGTCATAAGAGAAGAGTTTGAGCAGATTCAGCGCCGCGTCATAGCTCTCCGGGTGAACGCCGGTATTATCGAGCGGGTTTTTGCTCTCGGCTATTCTCAGGAATCCGGCGCACTGTTCAAACGCCTTGGCTCCGAGCTTCGGCACCTTTTTGAGCTGGCTTCTGCCCGTGAATTCGCCGTTTTCATCTCTGTAATCCACTATATTTTCGGCAATTGCCGAGTTTATGCCCGACACTCTCGAGAGCAGCGGGGCGGATGCCGTGTTGAGGTCAACGCCGACTGAGTTTACGGCGTCTTCGATAACGGCGTCAAGCGACGCGTCGAGCTCCTTGGGGGGCATATCGTGCTGATACTGACCGACGCCGATTGCCTTGGGGTCTATCTTGACAAGCTCCGCGAGAGGGTCCTGCAGACGGCGCGCGATTGAAACGGCGCTCCTGAGCGAAACATCATAATCGGGGAATTCTTTTGCGGCGAGCTTTGAGGCGGAGTAAACCGACGCGCCCGCCTCGCTGACGACCATATATGAAACCTTGGCGTCAATCTCGTGAAGCACTTCGGCGGCAAACATTTCCGTCTCTTTTGACGCGGTGCCGTTGCCGATTGAAATGCAGTCAACATTATATTTTTTGATTAAATTCTTTATGAGCACTTTGGCGCTGTTTCTCTGCGCCTCGGAGTGAGTGACATAGATAACTCCCGTGTCGAGCACCTTGCCGGTCTTGTCAACCACGGCAACCTTGCAGCCGGTCCTGTAACCCGGGTCGAGACCGATGACGGTCTTGCCCTTTACGGGCGGCTGAAGCAGGAGCTCTTTTGTGTTGAGTGAAAATACCTTTATTGCCCCGGCGGCGGCGCGCTCGGTGAGCATATTGCGGATTTCACGCTCTATTGAGGGATATATCAGACGGGTGTAAGCGTCGGTGCACGCTTCCCTGACCGCCTCTGTGGTGGGCGAGCCGAGAGGGTTGAGCATCGCGCCGGTGATGATATTTGACGCCTTGACCGTGTCGATGGTAACGCTGACCTTAAGGAATTTCTCCTTCTCTCCTCTGTCTATGGCGAGCACTCTGTGGCCGGCTATCGTCTTGACCGGCTCGGAGTAGTCATAATACATAGTGTAAACGCTTTGCGCGTTTTCATCAGACGCCTTGACGGTGACTGTGCCGATGACGGTGAAAAGATTGCGCAGTCTTCTTCTTATATCCGGGTCATCCGAAATATTTTCTGCGATGATGTCGAGAGCGCCTTTGAGAGCATCCTCTGCCGTGGCGACGCCCTTTTCCTCATCGATATATTTTCCGGCGAGCTCAATCGGGGCGGGGGAATCCGCTTTCTGCTCAAAGATTTCATTCGCGAGAGGCTCAAGGCCCTTTTCTTTCGCGACGGATGCCCTTGTCTTTCTCTTGGGGCGGAACGGTCTGTAAATATCGTCAATCTCGGTGATTGTGGCCGCCTTGTCAAGAGAGGCGGATATTTCATCGGTCAGTTTTTCCTGAGCGGCGATGAGATTTCTGACCTCCTCGCGGCGCTTGTCGAGATTTCTCAGATATTCCAGGCGCTCGGAGAGCTCGCGGATAATCTGGTCGTCAAGGGTGCCGTGCTGCTCCTTTCTGTATCTTGCGATGAAGGGCACGGTGTTGCCCTCGTCGAGAAGCTTTACGACATTCTCAACCTGCCATGTCTGAAGTTTGAATTGATTTGTTAGAGAAGCAATAATATCCATGTCTTTGTCCTTATTCTGCGCTTTTTATCTGTCTTATATCGCTGCCCATGAAAAACAGCGGAGTGTAATTGCCTATTATCCTTGAGGTAATGCGCTGAGTGTATTTTTTCTCAAGCTCCTCGGGGCTGAGATTTGTGCTGATGATGACCGGCTTTGAGCGGTTTATCCTGTCATTGAGGATATTGTATATCTGTGAAACGGTAAACTGCGTTGAGAATTCGCTGCCGAGGTCGTCGATTATCAGCAGATCGCAGCCGAGCGCCTTTGACTCGGTGTGCGGCCTTGCCCCGCTGAATTTTTCTCTCTCAATATCCGAGAGCAGATTCTGCGCGGAGTAATAGACAACGCTGTATCCCTTGCGCGCCGCGACATTTGCTATGGCGAGCGAGAGGTGAGTTTTGCCCAGGCCCGTTGCTCCGCACATATAGACGGAGTTGGAATTCATATCAAAATCCGCGGCGTACGCTTTGCAGTATTCAAGAATATCTTCCATTTTTTCACGGGGAGACACTCCGTATTGCGCATCGGAGATATCCGAATAATAACCGAGCGAAAAATTATCAAATCTGCAGTTTCGCGCGGGCGAAACTGCCTCGAGATCGCGTACATTCAATTCGCTGAGCAGCTCTTTGCGGCAGGAGCAGGCATAGCCGTTTACAAATCCGCTGTCGCCGCACTCCGGGCAGGTGTATGGCGTGTCAAGATAATCTTCCGGGTAGCCGTTTTCAACAAGGAGCGAGCGGATTTTTCTCTGAGCTTTCTGATTGGTGTCGGTGATTTCTCTCATCATAGACTCAAAATCATCCGATTCCATTGATCTGAGCAGACCGGAGGCGAGCCCCGAAAGCTCTTTAAGATATCTGCCGATTTCGGGAATCTTTCGGATAACCTGAATCTGCCTATCTCTCTGAATCATCTCGGCATCGCTTTTTCTTTTGGCGATAACCTCATCTGTATATCTCAGATTCGCTTTGGAGTAACTCATTTTTTCTCCGACCTTTCATATTTTGGCGTTTTTTTGATTCCGTTTTCCTTGAATTTATCAAGGTTATATGATGCGGAGCTGTCGGAGGGCTTTGCCGCCGCTTCCTTCCTCGCCTTTTCGGCTCTCTCTATATCGGAAACCCGCTTGTATCCGCTGTTATGCCAGCTTGCGAGCATTGTTTCCATATAGGCAAAGCTGAGCTTTCCGGTTCTCTCAACCATCTTTTCATATGCCAGGCATATCATATCAAAATCCATCTTGTATTCGCCCAGCCAGGTTTCAATGTATTTTGCCTGAGATGCCGTGGGCTTTGAATTCTTGAGACCCTGCTCGATTGCAAATCTGTTCCAGAATGAGTTGACGCTGTTGAGCTTTGATATTTTGTCGCAGGCTTTATCTATTGTGTCGATTTCCTGCTCCGCCCAGCTTCTGCCCGCCTTCTCGATATATGAATAACCGGTCTTGCCTGTGCTTACGCAATAATCAACGAGCATATAGATGACATCGGCCGGCAGGCCGTAATTATCATACAGCCGCAAAAAAGTGCACTGGCCGTCATAGCCGATAGTCTTGCCGAGCTTTGACTGCAGCTCCCTGAAAAGCTCCCTGATTTCTGCGGATTCATCCATACGGGTCGCAATCTCCGCGGCGGACGGTCTTGTGTAATCGGTGAAAGCATCTGCGGGAGGAAGCGCCTTTTTCTCCTCTTTCGTCTGCTGCTGACCCGGTATGAATCTCACGGGCTCCTCTTTTCCGGCAGCGGGAATCTGCGCCGACGGCCCGCCCTGACTGATAACTCCCGTGAGTTCCCAGAATTTAAGGCAGTCCGCAACGTCGCTTTCATTCAGCTTTGTCAATTGTGAAATATCGGTAACTCCGCTTTCGGGATATCTGAGCACGGCCAGCAAAACCTTAAGCTGGTCTCCGCCCGCAAAACGGAGATATTCATCCACAATCGCATCCGGGACTCCGAAACACCCGGACCCCGTGATTTTAAGTGTGAAGCCCATCGAAAACACCTTGCAGTTTCACGGCATACGCCGCGATTATTTTACCGCAATATTATAATCTTTTTCGGATGAAAAATCAAAGGATAATTGCAAGTTTTACACAGCCTTCCGAAAGCACAATATATAGTGTATTCAGCCTTCTGTCAGACACAACAGGTTTGTAAAAATCGACAAAAAAGAAAACGGCTTACAGGATTCAGATGAACCCCGCAGGCCTTTATATAATTATAATCCGGAGCAAAGCGACCGTTAACTGTTCACTGCTCCCTGCTAACTGCTGACTTGCGGCGCGGATGTATCCGCGCCCTACTTATTCATTTTTCGCTTAAATGCCCGGTCCGGGCGACGGCAGTTAAGATGAAAACGG
>CADBOL010000310.1 GCA_902796295.1 Oscillospiraceae bacterium | reverse complement strand
CAATAGAGAGCAGATTTTATTCACACGGGCGTGAACAGAACGCTCAGATGAAAATCAATCAGAAAAAAGAGCTTATTCTCAACGGAGTAAAAGAGGAAAGCCCGCGGGCTATGATGCGGTCATTTTACGCTGTTGTTTTTTCGCCGGTCACACTCGGAATAATAAAAGAAGGCCCGTCGGAAAGGCGCAAGCTGCTTGATGTGGCGCTCAGTCTCATTAAGCCGAATTATGCTTTGATTATGTCAAAATATCTCAGGGCTGTGACTCAGAGAAACAATCTGCTCAAAAAAATGGGAGACAAAGCAAAAGACAACCGCTTCTATTTTGAGCCCTGGGAAGAGGAGATTGTAAGGCTCGGAACGGAGATAATAAAATACCGTCTAAATTATATTGAAAATCTGTCTCAGGCCGCGTCCGGAATATATAATGATATAAGCTCGGGCAGAGAAAAATTCGAATTCTGCTATGATTTCATGCAGGAAAACGCGGATAAGGAAACAATCAGAGAAAAGCTCAGGGCCGGGATTGACAGATCATGGGAAGCAGATCTCAAACGCCTTTATACGGGTGCCGGACCGCACTCGGATGATTTGATAATGAAACTTAACGGCAGAGACGCAAAGCTCTACGGCTCGCAGGGTCAGCAGCGCTCCTGCGCTCTGGCAATAAAACTCGCGGAGGCGTCAATGATAGAAAAGGCGGTTGAGGAATCGCCTGTAATCCTGCTCGATGATGTAATGAGCGAGCTTGATGAAAAAAGGCAGTCATTCATCCTCAATTATCTCGGGAACAGACAGGTATTCATCACCTGCTGTGAGCCGTCAACCCTGCTCAGAAAGGGCAGAGGAAAGGTTTTTGAGGTTAAAGAGGGAAATGTTGAGGAGATAGACTGATGTATCTTCACATAGGAATCGACAAAGTAATTAACACAGACGATATTCTCGGTATATTTGACCTTGACAACACAACTGTTCAGAAAAGCTCAAAGGAATTCCTCGCGAACGCCGAAAAAGCCGGAGAGGTCGAAAATGTCTGCACGGACCTGCCGAAGTCATTTGTGGTCTGCCTTGAAAACGGCAGAAGAAAAGTGTATATCACGCAGATTGCGTCATCAACAATAATAAAAAGAATGAGGGAAAAATATGAAACTCTATCTTAAACAAAAGGTATTTTCCTGGAAAGATCAGGGAACAGTAAAAGACGAAAACGGCAATGATAAATATTACATAGAAGGCAAGGTGTTTTCACTCGGAAAACAGCTTACCGTCAGAGACGCGAATCAGAATGATGTCGCTTTCATTAAACAGAAGGTGCTTACTCTGCTGCCGAGATTCTTTGTGGAAATGAACGGTGAGCAGGTCGCCGAAATAGTCAAGAAGATTTCATTTCTCAAACAGAAATATATAATCAACGGCCCGGACTGGGAGGTTGAAGGCGATTTCTTTGCCCACGATTACTCGATAGTTGACGGTGAGAAACAGATTGCCGTTATCCATAAAAAATGGATGACCTGGGGCGACACCTTTGAAATCGATATCAATAATGAAAAAGATGAAGTTCTGATTCTCGCCCTTGTGCTCGCCATTGACGCGGTTATGGACGCGAATTCCGCGGCAGCGGCATCAGCTTCATCAGGCAACTGAATGATAAGTCGGCAGGGAGAAGTAAGAAGTGAGAAGTGTGAAGTTTCGGGTCGCGGATATATCCGCTCCGGATTAAAAAACCGCAGGGTTTTTCCCTGCGGTTTTATGTGTATAATCAGAATTCAAAATCACACGCGACAGATGCGCTTCTGACCTCGTGCATCCGCTTTTTGACCGGCATGTGTACGGGATGTGTCTGATAGGCGTCAAACGCCTCGCGCGAGTCGAAAACCGTTATCAGCGCAAGGTCGTATGAGCGCTCGCTGCGCAGGATATCCGCGCCTGCCTCAAGGTCGAGCATTCCCTCGATTTTTCCCTTCATCCCTTTGAAGTTTTCGACGAGCTGAGGAATTTCGTCTTTAAATTCATCTTTGATTTTAAAAAGAACTATATGGCGTATCATATTTATTCCTCCCCAGGTTTTTCCGCATCTGTTTCCGCAATAAGCTCATCGAGTATCTCCGCCGAGCCGGCAACAATGCGAAGGCAGGGCCTTTTTTCATAAAATCCGGGTGTGCGCGCCTCGGGCTCGCTCCCGGGAGTGACTGATACTGTTTTGAGCAGATCTTTACAGCGCAATGCGCCGAAACGCTCCTCAAATCTTTGCGCGAATTCCCGGACAAGGCGGTAATGGTCATGTTTCACATCGTTATCCCCAGGGTCGTCATAGCCGTAAAGATATCCGAGAGTGAGCAGGGCTCCGCTCATTGCGCCGCATACCTCGCGCAGTCTGCCCATTCCTCCGCCGAAAGGGGCTGAAAGCCGGGCGGCTTCTTTTAATTCGTATCCGGTAAGATCGCGGAATGCGCAGAATATTGCCTGCGAGCAGTTATATCCTTCTTTGAAAAGGTGCTCCGCCTCCTGTGAATGATTCATATAAACACCTCCGTATTTGGGATTATTTTAACATATGATTTCCGTTTTGACAACAGAATGAAAAGACAAACGTCTTGTTTATTTATGATTTTTAGTGTAAAATAAAAAAAACAATTTTTTCTGATTTTGCAGTGATTTTGCTGTATTTAAAAAAGGAGGCTATGCCGATGTCCGATAACAATACTGTCACCGCGCAGGAAAAGGTTTCAATGGGCAGCAAGCTCTGGCTCTGCTCGGCTGACTGTCTGTGTTCATGTCTCAACAGCCTGCTCACGGGCGGCGGGCTCACCTATTTTTTCACAAGCTATCTCGGGCTTGACGCCGCGCGGGCGAGCACGGT
>CADBOL010000309.1 GCA_902796295.1 Oscillospiraceae bacterium | reverse complement strand
TACAATAGTTATTGATGACGGTTCTTCTCTTTCATACAGCGGGCACAATTTCCTCGGCTGGTCAACTTCGGCATCTGCGACTGCGCCAGACCCTGCATATACGCCCGGCGGTCAGTTTACTTTAACGGGCAACCTGATGCTCTACGCGGTATGGGACTATACTCTGACGTATGATGCCAACGGCGGAACAAACGCCCCCGCAAGTCAGACAGGCATAGGTCAGATTACACTGTCAAACGGCAGACCATTTAAGTCCGGCTGCAATTTCCTCGGCTGGACAACCACTCCTCTTGCGGTAAATCCCTCGCTTTACAGCCCCGGAAGCACGTTTAATCTCACTCAGGATACAACCCTATATGCTTTCTGGGAAACTGCAACAGCAGTGACAACCGACAGCGCAACACCGAGCTTTATGGTCGGCACAAGGGGCAGCCAGCTGACATGGACTGTCCTCACTCCGAAAAACACAACATGGGTTAAACTCAGATGCAGTTATGATACTCCGAGCGGCGCATCGAGTGTTACCGAAACAAACTATAAATACGCCACCTATCTCAATGTTGACGGAATGACGAGCGTTTCCGACACTGAAGACGGAACCATATGGGTAATCACTCTTCCAGTAACTTATACCGGTACAGCCGATTCCGTGGTGCAGACCTGGACAGTGCTTTCAAAAGCAAAAGGCAGATCTTCCTGGGAAATCGTTCCCGTCGAAAAAGACTCCGCAAATGCAGACGGTTCTGTCAATATAACCGTCGCAAAGACTCAGGCGGTACTCGACTCCATTGAGGGCAAAACTCCCGAATATGTGCCGAACACTCTGCTGAGCATTGACGCTGACAGGGATTGTGCATCTGTCGGGGAATATGTGTATTTCACGGTTGTCACATCTCCCGATGTTTCAAAAGTCAGGATATCTTATGTGAATGCCGACACCGGAAAGAATAAATCAAACACATATCAGACCTCGAGTACGGCTGTGATGAGCTATACTCTTTCGGATGACAGCTCAAACGCAATCTGGGTGATACGCTACAAGGTCAGCGGACCGGCTCAGGGCAATACCTTCACGGCGGAGTGCAGAGGCGACGGATGGGCAAGCCCGCAAACGGCAAATCTGTCGGTGAAATAAATAATAATTCTGCGATATGACAATAAACTGCCGCAGCCGTTAAAAACGGCTGCGGCAGGCTTTTTCAGGCTTATTCCTTATGAGTCAGCTGATTGATTATATATTCTTTTGAGTAGTTGTTTTTCACAAATCTCAGCCAGCCGGCCGGCATTGAAAGCCTTGTCTTTGTCCAGAGCTTTTCATCGCCGAAGGCAATATCGCCGAGCCTGCTTTTTATTTCTGGAATGCTTTTGAGAAACTCGCCGTACGGTTTTTGGTTTTCGCCCAGCGCGGCTTTTGAAACCGCGATGATTCTCGGAAAAGCAAGCTCTTCAAGACGGCGGTCATTATCTATATACTCTGTCCACAGAGTGCCCTCAATACCGATTATATTTTTTCTTCCTGCATCTGTCAGGCCCGGCAGACCGGCTCTGAGCGAATAGACACGGTTAAGAGGAGTTATATCATAATCGTAATCGAGATAACAGTATGAGAAAGGCGACAGGATGGATTTTCCGCCCGAGTTGATAAAATCAACGCCCGCTCTGTCATTCTCTTTCCAGTATTGAATAACGGCTCTCTTATCGAGATTCTTTCCCTTGGCGGAGTCATTCCAGACTATGCAGTGCCTGCCGCGGCTCTCAAGATAATCAATTATCCTGTTCATAAAGATATTCTGGTATTCGGCGTGATCTTCAATACCGAGTTCTTTCATCTTTTGCCGGCATTCGGGGCACTCTTTGCGGCGCGTAAACGGTGTTTCATCGCCGTCGATATGGATATATTCGCCGGGGAAAATATCAAGAAATTCATCGAGAATCCGGGTTACGACTTCGTAGGTCTTTTTTTTAGCGGGGCAGAGGATATCGCTGAAAATACCCTGGTGGGTTTTTATCTTAACCTCATTGCCCGTGCATGAAATATCCGGGAAAACCGAGAGAAGCGCGCTCGAGTGTCCGGGCATATCGAATTCGGGCACAACATCGATGCCTTTTGCGGCACAGTATTCAACGATTTCTCTCATTTCATCCCTGGTGTAAACTCTGCCGTAAGGTTCATTGATATAATTCTTTCCGAAATCGGAATAAGGTCTTACAGCCGCTTTGCTGTTAAGCTCCGGAAAGCTCTCACACTCAAAGCGCCAGCCCTGGTCATCGGTCAGATGCCAGTGAAATTTGTTGAATTCAAGAATTGCCATGGCATCAATGAATTTTTTGATTTCATCGATGCTCTGCATATGACGGACACTGTCAAGGTGAAACCCTCTGTATTCAAACATATTAAACTCCGTATAATAATTAAGGCGCGTTGCCGCAATATTGCAACGCGCCTTATATATTTTTATGTTATGCTTGTGTTTCTGCTTCTGCTTCTGTTTCTGCTTTTTCTTCTGCCTTTGCTTCAGCTTTGTCATTTTTTGAGCAGACGAGGTTTACGATGATGCCGAGGATAAGTGCGCAGGCAACCTCTGTGAGCGTGACCTTGCCGATGGTGAGAGTCATACCGCCGATACCTGCGATGAGGATTGTGGCCACGACAAAGAGATTTCTGTTTTCGCCGAGGTCAACGCCCTGGATCATCTTAAGACCGCTGACGGCTATGAATCCGTAGAGGGTGAAGCATACGCCGCCCATTACGCAGCCGGGGATGGTCGAAAGGAATGTTACAAACGGAGCGCAGAATGAGGCGAGGATTGCGAGAATTGCGGTGGCAAGTATGGTGACGATGGAAGCGTTGCCGGTGATAGCAACACAGCCGACGGATTCGCCGTAGGTGGTGTTGGGGCAGCCTCCGAATACAGCGCCGACCATTGAGCCGATACCGTCGCCCAGAAGAGTTCTGTGAAGGCCGGGATCCTCAAGCAGCTCGCTGCCGATAACGGATGAAAGATTCTTGTGGTCTGCAATATGCTCAGCAAAAACAACAAATGCCACGGGGATATAGGCGACCGCAATTGTTCCGACATAAGAGGGAGTGATGTCACCGAAGCTCTTGAATGCGGTTACAAAAGTGAAATCGGGGACCCACTGCATATTCTGGAACGCGGAAAAATCAATAATAATAAGGCTGTCATTGCCTGTTGATTTGCCGATGAAATACATGATTGTTGCAAAGATATAGCCGGCGGCAATACCGATGATAAAGGGGATGAGTTTTGCGGTCTTTTTGCCGTAAACGGAGCAGATGATAACTGTGAAGAGAGTGATGAGAGCGCAGATAAAACCTATCCAGCCCTGTGTGCTCATAACATATCCGCTGTCAGTTGCAGCATATTTGAGAGCGTCTCCTACGGCATTGCCTGCGAGTGAAAGACCGATAATGGAAACTGTGGGGCCTATAACAACTGCGGGCATGAGCTTGCCTATCCAGCCGACGCCGGCGATTTTAACGACTATTGCTATGACAACATAGACAAGGCCTGCAAAAACAGCGCCGAGGATGAGACCCATATAGCCTGCGCCTGCGGAGGCGGCGCCGCCGAAAGCCGCAAACATTGAGCCGATGAAAGCGAAGGATGATCCGAGGAAAACGGGGCTCTTGAATTTGGTAAAGAGCAGATAAACCAGGGTGCCTACGCCGGCTCCGAAAAGGGCCGCCGACTGGCTCATGCCGTTACCGATAATTGAAGGAACCGCTATTGTTGCCGCAAGGATGGCGAGAAGCTGCTGGAAAGCGAAAACAACTATCTGCAACGCTTTCGGTTTGTCTTTAACGCCGTAAGTAAGATTCATATTATTACCTCCATATAATATACTGAGATGATAATACCACAAGATTTTGTGTTTGTAAAGCGCGCCGATAACAAAAT
>CADBOL010000308.1 GCA_902796295.1 Oscillospiraceae bacterium | reverse complement strand
ACACCCGCATTGTACCCGGCATTTTCACAAGCAGGGTTGACTGCCTGGAAAATCAGACGGTCACGACCTATGACATAAGACTCAAGAAGCCGAACAGGGAGCCGGCCGTTGATGTTGCGGCAATGCATTCCCTCGAGCACATTATCGCGACTTTTCTGCGCAACGACCCTGAGTGGAAGGATGAAATAATATACTGGGGACCCATGGGCTGTCTCACGGGGTTTTATCTCATACTCAAGGGCAGCCGCGCTCCGCAGGAAATTTATGAGCTGCTGCTCAGAGCCTTCAGGTCTGTAGAAGAATCGACAGAGGTACCCGGCGCTGCGCCGGTCAACTGCGGGAACTACCGCATGCACAATCTTGAGATGGCAAAATGGTATGCGAATGAATTTGCCGCATATCTTGAGGCAAACGCCGGAAACAGCGATATCTTCGAATATCCGAGATCGGAACGCCTCGTGACGGATGAAGGCCGCAATTTCTTTGACTCCTGATAAACGGCAGAGATACCGGATATGCCATTGAAAACGCTGAAATCACCGGCATCGGATTCCCGGACTTAACCGGAAACACCGTTTACGCTTCAAATCTAAAGGAGTGACATTTTTGAAAAAAACAGCAGCTTTTATCACAGCCTGTATTTTACTTTTCAATTGCTCTTTTACGCTGATATCGCTGGGCGCATATAAGAGCGATGTCAATGAAGCGGATTCGTCCGGCTTTCAGGTATCTGAGTCTGCGATGAGTTTTGAAAAAATCGCCGGAGTATTCGGGAGCTTTTTCGGCCGGATTTTAAGCGCGGTCACATTTACCGATGAATCGCGTATCGCAAAAGCTCAGCCGCGCCCCGGAGCGTGGAAGGAGAGCAGCGCGGCTCTTTTTGACACTCAGGCGCAGAAAAGCCTTACCGCCGAAACCTGGCGCGCAATTGAAATGAGCTTCGAGAGTGAAAAGACTTACAATGATCCCTTCTCGGATGTGACTCTCGATATGCTCCTTTACGGCAGTGGCAGGCTTTACACAATCCCCTGCTTCTGGGACGGAGGCAACACCTGGCGTGTACGCTTTGTCTGCCCGGAGGAGGGAATCTGGCAGTGTAAAACCGTATGCTCCGACAGAGAAAACACCGCGCTTGACGGCGTTACGGCGCAGGTAAACTGCACCGCGTACAAAGGAAATCTCGACATTTACCGCCGTGGCTTTGTCACCACGCGATACGGTGAGAAATACCTGACTTACGAAGACGGAACTCCCTTCTATTATCTCGGCGACACACACTGGCAGCTCGCGCAGGAAACGCCGGAAATTGTTTCCGCCGTCTGCGAAAGAAGAGCACAGCAGGGCTTTACTGTCTATCAAAGTCAGCCCAATGACTGCAAATTCAACACCGCGGTTACCGAAAACTTAAACGGCAACTGCATTGAGGATCTGCGCAGTCTCGATGAAAAATTCCGCATAATAGCCGACAGCGGCCTGACACACGCAAACTCTCAGTTTTTCTGGCCTCTTTCGGGAATGAGCCGACTTATAGAAAACCATGGAGGATGGACAGAGCCGAAGATTGAGGGTGTGCTCTCTCTTAAAAAAGTAACAATGCCCGATGTTTCGGATGAGGCGAAGGCATATCTTGAAAAGCTCTGCAGATACTGGGTCGCCCGGTTCGGCGCGTACCCGGTCATATGGACCCTCGGCCAGGAGGTTGACAACGACCCGTATCAGGATGAGAATTCAAAATGGAACGCTGTAAACAATCCGTATAAATATGTCGCCGAATATCTTTATAAATATGACCCTTACCGCCATCCGGTCACCGCGCATCAGGAAAGTACGGGAAACACCGTCGCCTACGGAAACGGACTCGGGACCGGAGAAATCAGAATGATATGGTATCCGGGCGCTCAGCCCTCCGCCTTCCGCAATGTTGAGGCGCATACGATGTATGCTCCGCAGTGGCATCCGAATTTACTCAGGCGCGACGATTATATGTCCGCGAGAGACTACTGGTATAACGGCCAGGGAAAGCCCTGTATAAACTACGAAGGACTTTACTGCTATCTGTGGACTAAGAATTACGGCGCGCGCGCCCAGGCCTGGGCTTCATATCTCACAGGTCTTTACGGGTGCTCCTGGGGAGGCCAGCCGACCTGGGCTTATGAAAACGGATTTGACCGCGATGTTCCGTCGGATGACGGCGTTGATATAATACGCCCCGAAGAAAAGCAGGCGGCAACCTGGCAGGACGCTCTCGAATATCCGTCATCATATCAGGTCGGTTATATGCGCTCGTTTATGGAAGAGAATGAATGGTATAATCTGATACCACGCTTCAATAACGCGGCATATTTCACCCCGTGCACGGATGTCTATTCCTACTGCGCAAGCAGCAGGGATAACTCGGAGATGGTGATTTATTTCTATTCATTCACAAATGAAACGGTTGCGGAAAAAACCAACACGAAGAATTACGGCGGAATAATGACCGGTACGGCAGGCAGTCTGACACCGTTTGCGGAATATGAATACCGCTGGTTTGACCCCGTCTCGGGCAGATATACACAGGAGGGTAAATTCAGAGCGTCACTCCTGGGCACCTGGTTTGCAGGCTCACGGCCCGATGATACGGACTATGTACTGCTGATAAAGAAAGTAAAATAATAAAGCATATCAATAACCCCAACCGCTGTTAACCGGTTGGGGTTATTTTCATTTAATGAATACCGGATTATCAATTAACCCAGCTGAGTCTGATATTGACATCAAGACCGAGGAGTCTGAAGAGTGACCAGAACAATGTGTGGAAGAATCTGATGATTTTGCCCATAAATGTTGTGCCGTGGTCAGTTCCGTCGAGCGGGCAGAGATTATCGTTTGCCGGTTCATCGGGAGTCGCCGGTTCGTCGGGAGTCGCCGGTTCGTCGGGAGTCGCCGGTTCGTCGGGAGTCGCGGGCTCGTCGGGAGTCGCGGGATCTGTTTCTGTTGCCGGCTCAGTCATCGTTGACGGTTCATCCGGTGTTGCCTGCTCTGCCGGTATCTCGGTATAAACTGCTGTTATCTCGATATCGCTCGCGGCGAGAGTATATTTGCTCCATTCTCCGGTGAATCCCTCTTTT
>CADBOL010000307.1 GCA_902796295.1 Oscillospiraceae bacterium | reverse complement strand
ATGACGTCAAGCTTTTCATAATCCGCGGCGAGCACTGATTTCACGGTGGCGGCAATGGTCTTCTCTTCATTGTATGCGGGTATCACCGCCGTTACTCCGGGAGTGAAACCGTTATCTTTATATGAGGATTTTTTTGCCAGCAGTGAATAAGCAAAAAGCTTGATGAAATTCAGAATAATCAACAATTCGAAAACACGGTTGTAAATAACGACATAGCGGAAACGGAATCCGAGAATACCGTAACGCGCCCGGGAAATACTGAACGGGTCAAAAAGCTTAAGATATATATACAGCAAAGCGAGAGCGAGAAGAATGACGCTCAGAATAAAAAGCCGTCTGTGAGTGGGGTCTGCAAAAACCATCTTATCTCTGTTACGCCTTTTTTTCAGAATCCGTCACCCCCCGAAGGCAGCCAAAATTATATCACTTTATTATAATGCGCAAGACGTACCGTGTCAAGTTTATAAAGAAATGAATTTAATTTAATATTATATTGAATGTCAATTATTTTAATGTTATTATATGTAATTACAGTATCGAATAATCAACAGGGAGATGAAGCAATATGTCAGAAGGCGCTCATTTATCCGGGCACGGTCATCACTCTCACATAACAGCGCAGAGCAAAGAGGAACTGGCAGCGCTGCTTGAATACGCAATCCATCACAACGCTTCACACATTGATGAGCTTTTGCAGATTGCCGGCAGATTCCGCGAGTCGGGCGATAATACGGCGGCCGGTAAAATTACAGCGGCCGCAGAGGAATTTGCGAAAGGCAACTCTCTGCTCGGCGAAGCCGCAGAATCACTTGAATAAAGGAAGATAATATGAAAGATTTAAAGTATCTTTACGAATTTGAAAACCTGCTTCAGGAAGCCAACAACGAGCTTGTGCAGCAGGCAAAAAAAGACGGCAGGCTCTGCCTTGCCTACACCTGCTATCATATCCCGGAAGTGCTGCTTAATCTGCCCGGATGCTTCTCAACCAGGCTCCGCGCCCCTAGGACAGGCTCTCTCGATATTTCAACATATTATCTGAGCTCATTTTTATGCGGCTTTTCAAAAGCTCTGGTTGAGAGAGGAATAGAGGGCGGATATCAGCATCTCGACGCTCTTTTCGGCTCGGAGACCTGCTCTCAGATGAACAGGGCATATGAGCATTTTGAGCTTTTGCATCTTGTTGACAACGAGAAGTTTTTCGTGACAATATCGGATATTCCTTTTAAAATCATGCCGCACACCGTAAAGCATTACAAGCGGCAGATACAGGAAAAAGTGCTCAACAGGCTTCAGGATGTCTACGGCGTTGACATCAGCGATGACGCCATGCGCAGGGCCGTGGAGGAGCATAACGAGGTCTGCCGCCTCATTACCGAAATAGGCGAATACAGGAAAGAAGAGAATCCGCGCATCACCGGATATGAATTCCATATACTCAATCTCATCTCTTACTGCTGCCCGAAATATCTGATTATCGATAAACTCAGGGAAACGGCGGAGGAGCTCAAGACAAGAGAGCCCGACAAAAAGAAGAATTACAGGGCTAAAATCGTGGTTGTCGGCTCCGAGATGGATGACCCCGATTTCACAAAACTGATAGAGGAATCCGGCGCGCTTGTCGTAGCTGACCGTTTCTGCTTCGGGTCTCTGCCCGGCAGGGAGGAAATCAGACTCACGGATGACGGCGATGTGCTTGAGCAGATTATCCTTCACTATATGAAAACCTGCCAGTGCCCGAGATATATGGAGCAGGCAAAGGTTGAGGGCAGACGCGAATATGTGAAAAAGCTGGTTGAGGATTATCACGCCGACGGAGTTCTTTATCAGCAGCTTAAATTCTGCGAATACTGGGGCTATGAAAGAGCTCTCGCCTCTCACGTGGTGACAAATGATTTCGGCATTCCGTCGGTCTGCGTTGACAGGCAGTATACAGCGAGCGCATCCGGCCAGCTGAGAACAAGGGTTCAGGCGTTTGTGGAAAGCCTCGAAATCAAAAAAATACAAAAAGACAAGGAGCAGGCAAAATGAGCATAAAAGACAAGCTTAAAAATATCTGGCGCAACGAACCCTCTGAGCTGGGCAAGCTGCACATGGATAAAACAGGTCTGCTCAGGCACAGGGAGTGGCGCGGAATCGGCGACACGGCCTATGACTATTACCGCTGGCTTATCACCTGGAAAGATATAATCGTGATGACGGGAAAAGCTCCCGTTTCAACAGTAAAAGGCCTTCTTAACTACCGATGGATGATGAGCTATCTGAGCGCTCCGGCCTGGGTCGACCGCCACACGGAGGGTCTCAGAGGCACTCAGCTCAGAATAACCCACCTGCATATGAATATGCTCGTGAAACCCACGACCGATCTTATTAACTTTCTGCTTGCCAATGACAGGCATTTTCACAAAAATCCGAAGTGGGCCGATAAAACGGT
>CADBOL010000306.1 GCA_902796295.1 Oscillospiraceae bacterium | reverse complement strand
TTTGAGCAGCAGGCAAATCTCAAACAGATTACCGAAGAGGCGAAGCTTGACGGTATCGAAAAGGTGCTCAATTCCGCTCCTTCGGATATGTCGCTGAAACTTTCTCTTTGTATGGCAATTATCCCGATAATCCTGCTCGTGATTGCTTTCATCATATCAAAGAAAAAGAATAAGATTGATGAAGAGGAATATGACAGAATGCTCGCCGAGATTGAGAAACGCAAGGCGGAAAAGCTTGGGAATCCGGCAGCGGAGGAGACGGCGCAATGAAAATAAAATCAATTGTAAGTCTGTTTCTTGTGTTTATCCTGCTTTTTTCGGCGGTCACTCCGGCTTTTGCGGCAGTGAGCGCGGCGGATGAAGCCTCTGCGGCCTCTTCCGGTGAAGATTTCTTCGGCAGTATAGCGGAGTTTTTCAAAACCCTGTTTGAGAGTATCAAAGCTTTCTTTGACAGGATCGGCGCTTATTTTGAAGTGAAACGTGAGGACGTAAAGAAAACCATGAATAAAAACGCGGTTCATATGCTCAAATCCGTAACGGATACAATCTGCGACAGCTTTATCATCACAACCGAAGACGGAAAAGTAATCGTGATTGACGGCGGTTTCAAATCTGAAACGGATTACTTCATTCAGTATCTGAAAGCCGTGACCGGGCAGAAAATCCCGAAGATTGACGCATGGTTCCTGTCTCACCCACATACCGACCATGTTGAGGTTTTCAATGAGGTTGCGGAAAGCCGGACAAATCAGGTGATTTTTGACAAGGTCCTGCTGAATTATGCGCCTGTCGAACTCTATGAGTCCCGCTCGCAGGAGGAAGGTATGCAGATGGTCGGCGAATTCAACCGCATCAGCAAGACATTCCCCGAAAAAGTGCAGATTCTGAATACAGGTGATATTTTCAATATAGGCGCTGCAAAAATCACGGTGCTCTACACCGCCGATACATCTTTCATAGATGTCAATGAACACTCCGTTATTTTCCGCATGGATCTCGGCGGTAAAAGCATTATGTTTACAGGCGACGCTCAGGTCAACGCAGGAAACAAAACTGTTGCTCAATGGGCTGACAGCGGACTTCTGAAATGCGATATCTGCAAGATGGCCCATCACGGGCAGGACGGCGTTGACAGGAATTTCTATGAAGCCGTTTCGCCCGAAATCTGCCTGTGGCCTACGCCGTCATGGGTATGGGATAACAGAAACGGAAACCTTAAGACTCTTGAAGTGCGCGCCTGGATTGATGAGCTCGGCATAAAGAGAAACTATGTCGCGAAA
This sequence comes from Oscillospiraceae bacterium, assembly GCA_902796295.1. Classification (GTDB taxonomy): domain Bacteria; phylum Bacillota; class Clostridia; order Oscillospirales; family Acutalibacteraceae; genus CAG-177. The sequence goes on along the minus strand of CADBOL010000306.1, from coordinate 14,842 downwards.
GACGGCTCATTCTCCATGTTTATTTCAAATCCCCGTATTGTGACAACAACGGATGTTTTTGAAGAGGGATACTCTGCCGAAAAGGCGGTTGACCGCCTCGCGGGAATCGGCTTTGAAGGTATCGATATGGGCTTTGATTACTGGGTCTTTGACGGCTCTCCGTTCCTCTCGGACGGATATCTTGACTGGGCCCGGTCGCTGAAAAAACACGCTGATGAAGCAGGCATTCCCTACACTCACGCTCACGCTCCCGGTGAAGCGGATGCCGGCGATGTGATCGGCAGATCCATTGAGGCGGCATCGGTTCTCGGCGCAAAATACTGCGTTATTCACCCTGTGTGGAAGGATGAAAACGGCAAAACGATAGAGAGCAAATCAAAGTTTATTTCGGTTAATGCCGAGGCGATTAAAAAGTGGCTTCCTCTTGCCGAAAAATGCGGAGTCATCCTGCTTTCTGAGAATATTCTCTGGGGCGCTTCAAAAGATCCGCGTATCATCTCGGAGCTCGTTAAAGAAGTTGACTCAAAGTGGTTCGGCTGGTGCTTTGATGTCGGTCACGCCCACTGCAGCGGTTTCAGCCCCGATGTGCTGCGAAACTGTGCCGTTATTCCGGCTTCGCTTCATATTCAGGATAATGACGGCAGCGGTGACGGGCATCTGATTCCCGGTGACGGCACGATTGATTGGGATAAATTCATTGAAATACTCAAAGAAATCGGCTACACCGGAGACTGCGTTATGGAGGCTCATCATCAGTCGCTGGTTGCTCCCGATGAAGAGCGTGACGCGATACTGAAACGGCTTCTGAGCGAATCGGAAAAACTGCGCACAGCCATGGAATATTGAGAGATAAACAGATAATAACCCGAGAGGATTGATTATATGAACCGTTGCCCGAGATGCGGCACAATTTCAGAAGACAATTCACGTTTCTGCTCCGAATGCGGATATGATTTAAACACGGAGGAAGAAACAAAGGTTTATTCAAAAGATGAATTCCCGGAGCCGGTGCAGCCGGAGCCGGAATATCCCGCGCAGAGTTATCAGGCGCCCGATACCGTTTATGATGAGCCCGAAAAACCGCCCGCGAAAAAGGGAAACGGCAAAGTCATACTCATTACGGTTGCAGTTATTCTTCTGCTTGCCCTGACAGCCGGCGGCGCGTTTTTCTTCGGCAGGAAAAGCAATGAACCCGAAACAACGACGACCGTTACCGAAACTGAGACTCAGACAACAACGGAAACAACCACAGAGTCTACCACAAGAGCGCTTGTTCCCTCCGAGATATCGGATAAAACAAAGGCCAGCAATGTAGGCATCAAAGTCGAGTCGGAGGAATATGATATTGTCGGTGAGGGCTCCGGGTTTATCTGGAAGGAAATCGGGGAAGAGACTTATATCGTCACCTGCGCCCATGTTATCGATTATTACGGCTTTGATATCACCGTTCAGACCGAAGACGGCAGCGAATACGACGCCGAAGTTGTCGGCTATGATGTCAAGAGTGACATAGGGCTTATTAAAATCCGCGAAACCGGGCTGCAGCTTGTTGAGATAGGGGATTCCTCCGAGCTTAAGGTCGGCGACCCCGTCTATGCGGTCGGCAACCCCGACGGAGCGAAATTCTTCGGCACATTCACAAGCGGTCATGTTACGGCAATGAACCGTTCTCTTACCTCCGGCTCCGGTTATGATATGAAATGCATCCAGCATGATGCGACAATTAACCCCGGCAATTCGGGCGGTATGCTTGTCAATCAATACGGCGAGGTCGTCGGAGTCAATTCATCAAAATGGGTTAAAGTCGGCTTTGAGGGTATGGATTTTGCCGTGCCGATAAATGATGCTCTTGAACTGCTTGATCAGCTTCTGGATTACGGATATATTCCCGGCAGACCGAAGCTCGGCCTGAGATATATCACTCTCAATGATACATATTATTATGACTATCTGGCCTATCAAAATGACTGGCCTGTCGGCTCCATGATAATTGTGGGCGTTGACAGCGACGCTCAGTTAGACGGCAGCTTCAACTACTTCGATGTTGTGACAACGGTAAACGGTCAGGAGCTTGATGATGTATATTCAATCATAAAGATACTCAATCAGTCTCATATCGGCGATACGCTCAATCTGACAGTCCTGCGTATTTTCTCGGAGGAGCATATTGAGCGGTTCAACGTTCAGGTCACTCTCGTTCAGGACAGAGGCGGCACAAGGGTTTATGACCTGCCAGAGACAGTCCCCGACCCGACCACTACGGAGCCCGAGAGCACGCGCAGGGGATTATTCAATTTTTTTGATTTCTGATTAAAAACTCCCGGACAAGCCGGATTTTTAACGGTCTGTTCGGGAGTATGTATGAGCGGGAGGAAATGAAATGGAAAACCGGATGAAAGATATTCAGGCATTTTTTGCGGTATTGCTCGGCTTCTGCAGCCTGCTCTCCGGAGTAATCTTCTATCCCGAGGCTCCGCAGACGGATTCGGTTAAATTTGCCGCATCACTCGGAGCCGGCTGGAATCTCGGCAACACTCTCGAGGCGTGGCGAATACCCGAACCCGAAGATACGGAGACATGCTGGGGCAACCCGAAGACAACAAAGGAACTGATTTCATTTTTAAAAAAATGCGGCTTCGGCACCGTGAGAATACCTGTTACCTGGTTTCAGCATATTGATGAAAACGGTGTAATAGACCCGGAGTGGCTAGGCAGGGTAAACGAAGTCGTTGATTATGTCATTGACAGCGGTATGTATGCCGTCATCAATATACAGCATGACGATCAGAGCTGGCTTGTTGCCGACAGGGAGCACGAGGAGGAAGTCTGCAAAAAGCTTGAAAACATCTGGAGTCAGATTGCCGCGATATTCCGTGACTATGATGAGAAACTGATTTTTGAAACGATGAATGAGCCGCGCGCTGTCGGCACCGATACCGAATGGTCAGGCAATGAAGAGGGCAGGGAGGCAGTGAACAGCTTCAACCTCGCCTCTCTTAAAGCCATCCGGGCATCCGGAGGTAAAAATAAAGACCGCTTTGTATTCATTACCTGTTACGCCGCGAGCGATCTTGAGGAAAACTACACCGCGCTTGAGCTTCCCGATGACGGCCATGTGATTGTTTCTCTCCATTACTATCCCGGCACGGCCCACAGATCGGAATTCAAAGACTGCGAGGAAAAACTCAGCTTAAGAAACAAGATGGATATTTACAAGAAACTGCGTTCGTTCCATGATACTTTTGCCGCAAAAGGAACAGGCGTATGTGTTTCGGAATTCGGCTGGACAGACAGGGAGCATACAGACAATCTTGCCGAAAAAGCTTCTTTTGTCGTCAGTACAGCGAAACGTTTCGGCTTCAGCTCTTTTGTGTGGGATAACGGGGCTGATTTCGGAGTGATTGACCGCAGGAATCTCTCCGTTCTTTACCCGGAGTATCTTGAGGCAATCACGGGTTCAGGAGATAAATAAAAAAAGAGAGCCCGCAAGGTTTCCGTGAAGGAGCCTTGCGGGCTTTTGCAAATATTTCAGCCGGATTTCAGATTATTCCGCAGGGGATAAGCACGGCAAGAAGCACGGCAACGGTGCCCCACAGGCAGATAAGGAATTTCTTCTGAGTCTTGCGCGGCTTGTCATATATGAGATTTGCCGCGAGAAAGAAGGGAATATATGTGGTGATGAATACAGGCAGAGCGCCCCACCATTTATATACCCAGATAAAAGCGGGAGTGGATGCGAGGAAGATTTCAAAGACCGAGAAAAACAGCGCGTTTCCTATTGCAAAGGCAACGCGGTTGTTTATGCCGAGAATCTTTTTATCCTTATCCTCGGGCAGAAGACCGACGCTCATAAAACCGGCGACGGAAAACATGAGCGAAAGCTCCCACGACACACCGACAAGCAGGATGAAGCTTGTGCTCTCGGGCGAAACATGCCACAGGGCATAGCCGGTGAAATGGCAGATTACGGCGTTGGCGATTTCATATATCCAGTGCACTCCGTAAAGCGCGAGCGCCGCCGCCATACCGTCATAGTTTTTCTTTTTCCACTGAGGAATCCAGATTCCCACTATAACAAGTGCCAGCAGGGTTATAAAGGTCCAGTTGAAATTGTCCGTCGTTCTGACAGCTGCTTTTGCAGCCTCCGCAGCCGCCATTGCGGCAGAGGAACCGTCTCCGAATAACATAAGCGCACTCTCCTTTTATTTAAGATTATAATCATTATAACTTATCCGCGCCGTATTTTCAATAAGATAAATGCGGCGCGGATATTTTCAGATTTTTATTCGGCTGTTTTTTCAATCCATTCTCCCACAGCTTTTGCGAGCTTCATCCTCTGCCCTGCAAAGCTGTGACCGCTCTCGATTGATTTATATTCAACAGGTGCCGATAAACCCATAAGCTTTTCGGCAAGCGGCTTCATCATTTTTTCGGCTGGAGCGACCGTGTCAAGTGATGCCTCAACCATAAGGATATTGATACCCGCAAGGGCTTCGCATCCGTTGAGAATGCTCAGCTCAAATCGGTTATTCAGCGCGTTTTCATATACTTCACCGGCTGAATTCATTTTGAGGCACTGCCCTTCGGTCTCAATCATAAGGAAGAGATCCTTATCCATACCGTATCTGAAAGCGGCTCCGATATCATAGGCGGCAAGCGCTGCGGCGCCGCGGATAAAGGGAAGCTCTTTTGCCGCATTCAGAACAGTCTGGCCGCCCATACTGTGCCCGACAAGGAATATGTTTCCGGTATCGATACCGTATTGATCGGCAATTGCCGGGTTATGAGCCCATTTTGTTATGGCAATCAGATCATCCTTCAGATTTGTGAAAAGATAGGTGCCTTCGCTGCCCCATGCGCCCCTGTGATTCATATGAATCACCACACAGCCCGCTCTCATGAGAGCAAGCTCAAGGTCATTGTTGGTGGTGTAACCCGGGAAGCCGTGTGACATAATAACTGCCGGATACGGCGCTTTTATTCTTTTATCGGGCAAAAGCAGATATCCGTAAAGGCGGCATCCTCCGCTGATTATATTCAGCTCCGAAACTCCGGGGGATGAGCCGTTTTCATCTGTCTCAAATTCAGTGAATAGATTTTCAGATTTCATGATTATTTTCTCTTAATTCATTATACGGTTAAAGTGTATATTTCATTATTTCCGGATGGCAGGTGATACCGCGCTTTCCGCAGGATGTGCAGTAAACCGCGATGTCGGGTGATTCATCCCAGGGCATTTTCTGCCAGCCGCATCGCAGATAGTATGCCGGCTCCTTGGCGCACGCCCAGAGCTCTTTGATCCCGCGCTTTTTTGCTTCGGTAAAAACAATGCTCTGCATTACTTTGCCGTACCCTTTGCGCTGCAGGTCCGCTCTGACGGCGATATCGCCGAGCGAATATACTCCGTCGCGCATCTCGAGCGTTGAAGCAGCCATAAGTTTTCCGGTCTCCGGATCATCCATACGCCACATTCTTATTATTCTTTCCGGCATTCTGTCTTCTATTCTGACACCCATCCCGCTCTCATTGAAAAGAGTGGAGAGCGATAAGAAGTCTTCGGTTTCGCTGATAATGTATTCTTCCATAGGAGCCTCTCATCAATTGTTTTTTGCTATTATAGCACTAATAACCTACCGAGTCAATAGGTAAAAGTGAGCAAAAGTAAACCCGCAGAGTCTGCGGGTTTGTGTGTTTTTATGTTTGAATTCAGTTAACCGGCAAATACAATTTTCACAATCTTCATGTTTACAAATTTATCGCAGAAGTGAATGGAAATCATTTCTCGGAGGCGCTCTTTCCGGAGCGGTTGAACCGGTTGCCGCACTCATCACCGTGCTTGCCGCAGGGCTGATAGTTCCCGCAATGCCTTATCTGCTCTCTTTCGCCGCAGGTGCAATGATTTATGTTGTGGTTGAAGAACTCATCCCCGAAATGTCAGTCGGCGAACACTCGAACATCGGGGTGCTGATGTTCGCTCTCGGCTTTACGCTTATGATGGCGCTCGATGTCGCGCTCGGATAAACAATTTAAGTGAGGTTATTTATGATTAAATATACTGTGAAAATTGACGGAATGATGTGCGGAATGTGTGAGGCGCATATAAATGACACAATCCGCAAAGCCTTCCCCGAAGCGAAAAAAATCTCCGCTTCAAGAAAAAACGGCGAAGCCGTATTCCTGACCGAAGACGAAATCAATCCGGACACCCTGAAATCTGCAATTGAAGAAACGGGATATACGTTTATTTTCTGTAATTCAGAACCGTATAAAAAGCACGGATTATTCAAATAATATCAAAAGAGCTTAGCATTTAAGCGAAAAACAAACAGACAATATTTAAAAACGGCTTACAGGTATTGATATAGTTCCTGCAAGCCGTTTTCCTTTATCAATTTTTCAGTAAACAAGGTTTTTGGATTGTATTTGTCTGTTTTCGGCGTCTTTTCTCACTCGCTGTATCTGTATACTATCTTCGTTCGAAAATACGCCGTTTTCATCTTAACTGCTAAGCCTATTAAATCATATAATTCAATTACAATGTTACTATAAATCGGTTATATTTCCGGATTCAGGGTATATCAGTCAGCGGTATTTTGCTGTGTTTGTATGTGTTTCTGCTTCAGAGTGTTAAGAAAAGCGTCCGCGTCTTTCCTCCTGCCGAAAGTAATAACGGTTTTATCTGAATGGTTTCTGATGCGTTCAAGAATATTTGGACGGTTGACGGTATTGTAATTCTTTACGAATTCAATGAATTCTTCATCGGGTTTATCCGGGTCCGCCCAGGGCATATCGGGTCTCTTTGTCCCGAGCCGGGCCGTGATTCCGTCAAGGCAGATACCGGCCGGATAGTCGAGAAAAATTATTGTGTCGCACATTGACATACGCATTTCCATTGTGGCTCCGTAATTCCCGTCCATTATCCATTCTCCGGATGTGCCGATTTCTTTCAGCTTTTCAATAAGCTCCTCGCGTGAGATAAAAGATCTGTCCTCACGCCAGCGGAGCATATCGATATGATAAAGGGGGAGCCCGGTAATGTCGTGAAGCGCTCTTGAGAAAACGCTCTTTCCGCTGCCGGGGCATCCGATAACTATAACCTTTTTCATTATATATTCTTTATGATTGTCAGAATATTCTTTCCGTCCTCATAGCGGTATTTCAATTCGTTCATACTCTTTTTGACCATGAATATTCCGAGGCCTCCGATTTCACGCTCATCTGCCGAGAGCCCCACATCGGGGTCCTCTTTTTCAAGAGGATTAAAGGGGATTCCGCTGTCGATAAATGAAATCTGAACACTCTGAGGATTATCTTCTTTCTTTATGCGGATTGTTGCGTCTCCCTCGCCGCCTGAATATGCGTAGTGAGCGATGTTGACAAAGATTTCCTCCGCCGCCACGTCAATCTGCATCTGCGTTTTTACGGGACAGCCGTTTTTTTCAAGAAATCCGTCAATGAATCCGATCACATCATCCAGATTATCAAGGTTTGCTTTTAGGGTGATTTCGCTCTCTTTTTCCGTTTCCTGTCCGTTATAAATAAATGAAAGCATGGTAATATCATCAAACTGGGGCGCATCGCCCACAAAGGCATCTATGTCATTGCGTACATTCTGAATCATTTCTTTTGTGGTTGCCGAGGTGTTGCGGTTAAGAGCATCAAGCATTCTGTCCGCGCCGAAAAGAGTGTTTTCCGAATCTGTTGCCTCCGGCACACCGTCAGTATAGACAAACAGGCGGTCTCCGCGCATAAGCTTAAATTCGTGCTCGCGGAATCGGATTCCTTCAAGAGTGGCAACGGCAGGGGAGTGGCGGTACTGAACAAGCTCAAATTTTCCGCCGGGGTGGCAGATTACAGGGTGTTCATGACCTGCGTTTGCTGCCATACCTTTGCCAGTTGATAATTCAACTATCGCAATCCAGACCGTCACGAAAAGCTCCGCTTCATTGCCCTCGCAAAGCTGAGCATTTACATTGGAAAGAATTTCTGCGGGGCTTTCACCGAGCTGTGCGTGGTTTTTGATAAGGGTTTTGGCTATAACCATAAACAGTGCTGCGGGTACTCCTTTGCCCGAGACATCCGCCATAACCATACAGAGATGATCATCATCAATCAGGAAGAAATCATAGAAGTCTCCGCCGACTTCTTTTGCGGGGTCCATTAATGCATAGAGGTCGATATCCTTCCTTTCGGGGAACGGCGGGAAAATCCTAGGCAGCATATCCGCCTGAATCTTGGTGGCTATATTCAGCTCGGCGCCGATACGTTCTTTTTCCGCGGTGACATGCTGTACCTGCTGTGTGTATTCATCAATACGCACGGTCATATCCACAAAGGAATCCGCGAGCCACTGCATTTCATCGTCATAGGGGAATTTCTGCTTTTCGAGCGCTTTGTGGGAGTATGAATCCACAAGCTTTGTCAGGCGGCCTATCGGGTCGGTGACGTTTTTCCTCAGCATTAATATGGCAATCAGAAGAACGCCGAGTATGAATATGATTAATACAGCGATAATTCTTACCGCATTAGACCGTACAACTTCATTCAGATTTGAAAGAACGCAGTCGGCTTCAACCATTCCCGTAACCTGTCCTTCGGAATTGAATACCGGAGCCCAGGCACTGATTGTTTTTCCGAATCCGACATCCGCACCTCTGATCAGCTCTTTCGATGGGGTGCCTGCTATTATATCGGGGACAAGATACTTCTTCTCCATTTCTCTGTAGTCAAATCTGTCTCCGAGATTGTTTATCCAGCTCGGGTCGTCGCCCGGCTTTACCGAGTCGATAATATAAATGAAGTGATCCAGCTCCGGGTAAAACAGGTAGAGAAACTGAATTCCGCTAAATTCCGTTTTAACCTTATTGAATTCTTTTTGGAGTCTGTCATAGTATTCATCGGTTTCGCCCGTTTCAACATATTTTTTCAGTTCATCGCCGTCAATGTTGTCGGCAAGCATACGCACGACGTCCTGGGCTTTTTGATTATACAGGCGCAAATATGTTGATTCAAGCGCGCGGTAACTGATAACAGACACAACAACCGCCATAATTATCATCAGAATTGCCAGGAGAGCGATAATACGCTTGCGCAGGGACCTCCGGGTATTATTCGTCTGTTCCATCTGCTTTCCCTCTCTTCAGATCCATTATATCAACCCAGGCGCCGCACACGCAGTGTGAGCCGCAAATCGGGCACCCCATATCATATTTTTCGAGCTCCGAATAAAACCCGTCAACTCTTCTCTGCCAGACTGTTTCACCCATTGATTCAAACACTGCCTTGGCAGGTGCCGTGCCGTCCGGGTAAATCCAGATTTCAGCGAGAAAATATTCATAGCCTTCATTCAAAAGCAGATTTATGCTTCTTTCTGTGAGCTGCTCCGCGACCCCTTCAAGGCGGTATTCCGGTATGACAAGTATTGCGTCACAGTATCCGGTCTTTTTTCCGCGCGTGAATTCCGTCAGCTCAGCTTCAAGCCCGGGATGAGGATAAGTAAAGGTTATGCCGCTTCTTATTGAAAAGAATCCTGCGGGTTTATCGCCGCAAAAAGCTATATATCCGGAGTAATCGCCGCTGTCCCAGGCTTCGCGGATTGACTGTGAAATTGATTCTCCGCTGTTGAGATACTGAGCATACAGTTTTGTTATAAGAGGAATATCGCGTTTTTCAATCTCGCGGTATTCAATCATACAGGGACACCTCATTTATTATTATTGTAAATCTTTGCGGATTTTCTCGTGATAATTACAAATACTGCAAGCAGCGAGAGCATTGCTGCGCAGAATATTCCTATTCCCGTTCTGTATCCGAAGGCGAGCAGTGCGCCGTAGGTAACCGGTCCGATGGTCTGGCCTATACTTTCAACGACCGAGTAAATGCCCATAGCCCGGCCCTGGCCGAATTGCGAACTCTCGGGTGTCATTTCAAAATAGGCGTACTGGCAGGTATAGGCGAATGAAATGACAACTGAGAGAATTACAACACCCAGTATTACGCTTATAAGCGACGGATGAATTACAAACAGCAGCATATCAAGCCCCATAAGCAGGCTCGCGATAATGATGCTGCGCAGAGTGCCGAAGGTCTTGAGCAGGCGGAATGAGAGATACGGCCCGAGATAAATGACCATAACTCCGCAAAGCAGATAAATCTGACCTATACGGACCTCGTCAATTCCGTTTTCCTTGGCAAAGAGCGGGAAGAAGTATTCGCGGTATGAAAGCGCCATCATAAACGGCAGCAGTATCAGGATGAAGAAGCCGAGTACCCGGGGATTAAGCATGAATTTTGCAAAGCTGATGCTCTTTTCTTCCGCTTCGCCGCCGCTCTTTTCTGCCGGGCGGACATCCGTTGAGCTTATGGCAAGAAGCACACCGCCTCCGACTATAACCGCGCCGATAATGTATATCAGACGCCACCCGCCCATTGAAAGAAGCACCGAGGAGAGGCCGGCGCCTATAGTGAGACCGGAAATTGTTCCGGCGGAAACGCCCGCAAACGCGTCGGCGATTTTTTCGCTTGTGCCGCCGGCTGAAGCAACTGTATTGCAGCTGACATAAACTGTTCCCATACCGGAACCGATAAGCATCTTACCTACGAGTATGCTCCAGTAGCCGCCTCCTCCGAGACAGCACAGGAAGCCGGAAAGCTGGATTATCATACCTGCAGTAAGCGCCTTGCGTGAGCCGTATTTCTCAGCCATACGCCCAGAGAAGAGGGAAAAGACGGCCATCATAAGCAGCTGGGCAGACAGCGGAAGAGCAATCGCAACGCCGTCCGGAACGGGCAGGCCGCCCTTGTAGAGCTGAGTGCAGAGTATCGCGATAAAAGCATCCTGCATGGAGTCCGCAAGATATGAAATGAACATCATTGTGCGCACAGGCACGTGCTCGGTTTTATCGAGATCTTTTTTATTCTTTTTACGCTGAATAAACGAGATGAGGAATGTCAGCTCGAGCAGGAGCATTGCAATGACAATGGTGCTTGTGGCAACATTGATAATAAGGTTGCGGTTCAGCTCATTTTTCACGCGCTGAACGGAGTCGAGACTCTGACCGACCTCGAGCTCACCGATTATATTTCCGTCTTCATCGTAAATCGGATCAAGCTGGAAAACCCAGGAACCGTATGCGCTGATTTCGGCTGTAATCTTTTGCTCGCCGGAGTGCATAACCTCCGCGTAATCATTATCCTCGGGGTCATCGGTATACATCGGCATGGCACAGGGCATGGTATCTTCAAAATCCATTACCATAGCTACATTGCCGCCGATTGATTTATAAATTATATAATAGAAATAATCGCCTTTTTTATAAGAATTGCGTGTGTGTTTGTCAAGTGGTTTCTTGAGGGTGTTAAAAGCTTCTGTGCCGTAATCGCCGGGACTGTTAAGCTGAGAAAGAGCATCCGTGTCAATGCTTGCGGATAATAATTCGGCAAAGAGTGAAACCTGTTTTTCGCTCGAAGAAGTGTTGTCGGAGCTTATTCTGCCGAGAAGAGTATAGGCAAGCACAAAAGAAACGGCAATGGAAGCAGTGACTATCAATACTATGCGCATTGCGTTTTCGTTGCGCCCTGCGGCGGATATAATCAAAAGCACTGCTTTGATTACGAGTATTGCGGCTCCGAGTGCTCCGAAAATGAGGATTATATAAGTCAGTACAGTTCTGCCGAAAGTTGAATTGGCTGCAGTTTCGATATATTCCGAGTCTTTGCAGGTGAAATCGCCGGAACCCGTCAGACGGTAAAAACCGACCTGATCCGTTACCATCACATTTTCGGCATCATCCGAAACATCGAGCTTGAAGGGAAGAATTTCAAATGACTGAAAAAGAGTGTGTTCCGCCGGATTTTCAACAGAGAAACAGCGCACCGTTTTTTCGTTCAGCTCGGTGTAAAACACCGTGCCGTTTCTTGCGGCCAGATCAAACGGAAGCAGGCCCTCCGGAACGGGAACGGGAGTAACTTTTCCGTCGGCGAGATTTATCATCTCGGTGTCGCCGTTTCTGTAGGTGACGATAACCGTATTTGTTTTAATGTCATAAGCGGCGTCATTTTTTACGCCGTCGGCTTTTGCCGAAGCTATATCGGTCACATTGCCCTGATCGTCAATGCTGCGGAGCTGAAGGCCGTCATCGGTATTCTGAAGGAACAGTATTTTTCCCTCATGATACTGCATTTCAAGAATGCGCCCGTATTGAAGCGGCGTTTTTTCGGTATCCTGCTGTGTGAAATCATCCTCATATATGACACTTGAATTACCGCCGTCAAATCTGATGATTCTCTCTTTGTCAAGGAGATTTCCTCTGTCCCCGTAAGCGATATCGGCAACATAGATGCTGCCGTCATCCGCCTGAACGGTATGCGCGGCATAATAAAAATCGCCATTGAACGATCCGCCGTCATATCTTCTGACAATTCTGCCCTCTGAGTCAAGCAGCAGCACTGTCTTTTTGCCGTTATCAATCACTATTGTCTGCGAGTCTTTGCCGAAGCGGACATCGCTTGCTGATTCAAATGTATATTCTGAACGCTGAGAGAGCAGATTCCTGTTTGAAAAGGCAACAGCAAGCAGCACCGCTGTTGCGATAAACAGCAGTGTGAAGAATATCCGACGCCGTGTCCTTGTATTCATAATCCGCTCCTCCGGGAAAGATTACTCTATATTGAGAATATCGGTAAAGCCGGTGATATCAAAGATTTCCATAATAAGGGGTTTGGCGTTTGTGATTGTCATTTTTCCCTGACGGTTCATACGCTTCTGAGCAGACAGGAGCACGCGCAGACCTGCCGAAGAAACATATTCAAGAGCGTCAAAATCAAAAACAAGGTCGGTAATACCGTCAAGATTTGCGCCCAGCTCCTCTTCAAGTAAAGGGGATGCGGTCGTGTCAAGACGGCCTTCAAGCGCGATATTAAGGGTTGATCCTTCCTGAGTTTTGCTGATATTCATATTCACTCTTCCTTTCGTAACTCAATACTCAGCATCCGGATAATCCGGAATAAATAATATAATAAATTATTATATACTGTCTGTTATAAAATTTCAACTGTAAAATATCGGTTGATTAAAGCATATAGTATCATTGTTCAATATCTATAAAATCGACGAAAACAGACATTATAATCAATTATTCCTTGTTCTGTTACTGAAAGGATTTCATGAACAGTTAAGCTCACAGGTCATAAAACCCGTGAGCTTTTTAATACTCCTGTCTGTTTGATTTTCGCTTAAATGCCCAGCCCTTATTAAAGAGCGTCAACTATTTCCTTTGTATCACGCGCTATGACGAGCTCCTCATTGGTGGGAATTACAAACATCTTTACCTTTGAACCGGGAACGGAGATTTCGATTTCCTCTCCTCTGATGTGGTTCTTTTCCTCATCAATGCCGGTGCCGAGGAATGAGATTGCATTGGCAACTCTTGTCCTGTACTGGGGATTGTTTTCGCCGATACCGCCTGTGAATACTACGGCGTCAAGTCCGCCCATAGCGGCTGCATATCCGCCGATGTATTTTATAAGCTGATGGCAGAGCATTGACTCAACAAGCATTGCGACGGGGTCGCCCTCTTTTGCTCTGTTTTCGATTTCTCTGTTATCGCTGGTGCCTGCGATGCCGAGCATTCCGCTCTTTTTATTCATGAGAGAATCCATCTCATCGGGGGTGAGATTGTGCTCTTTCATTATTGTGGGAACTATTGCGGGGTCGATTGAGCCGCAACGTGTGCCCATGATTATACCCTCAAGCGGAGTGAGACCCATCGTGGTGTCAAGGCATTTGCCGTCTTTGACAGCGGTGATGGAGGAGCCGTTTCCGAGATGGCAGGTGACAATCTTTGTGCCCTCTGCCTTGCCGCCGAGCAGATCTATGCAACGGCCGGAAACATATCTGTGGCTTGTGCCGTGGAAACCGTACTTGCGGATTCCGTCATTCTTGTAGAATTCATAGGGAAGAGCGTAAAGATAGACATAGTCGGGCATAGTCTGATGGAATCCGGTGTCAAAGACCGCAACCTGAGGAACGTTCATGATCTTTTCGCAGGCTTCAATTCCCTTGAGGTTTGCCGGATTGTGAAGAGGCCCGAATTTGAAGCACTCTCTTATGGCTGCTTTTACTTCTTCTGTAACAAGCACGCTGGCGCTGAATTTTTCCGCGCCGTGAAGAACTCTGTGCCCTACCGCGCCGATCTCATCAGTCGATGAAATGACACCGCGCTCAGGGTCAACAAGAGTGTCTATAACAAGTTTGATTGCTTCGCCGTGGTCTGCCATAAGGTAGGGGAGAGCCTTGAGGTTTTTGCTTTCGTCATCGGGAACCTTGTGTGTGAAAGTCGCATTGGCATCGCCTATCTGCTCGCAGATACCTTTGGCGAGAAGCTTTTCGCCTTCCATATCGATAAGCTGATATTTAAGGGAAGAACTGCCGCAGTTGAGAACAAGAATTTTCATAATAATCACTCCGAAATTAAATTTTTGCTTGCAATGTTTACATAACTATTTTATTATATACCTGTACATTAAATTTTTCAAGGATATTTTTTCGGCAGGGGGTGATGAGATGAAGGCCTGCGGTATAATTGCCGAATTCAATCCTTTTCATAACGGACACGCTTATCTGATTGAGAGAGCCCGCGAGAGCGGATTCAGCCATGTTATCGCCGTCATGAGCGGCAATTTTGTGCAGCGCGGAGAGCCGGCGGTGATAGAAACCGCAGTCAGAGCGGAAGCAGCACTCAGAGCGGGCGCGGATCTTGTTCTCCAGCTTCCCGTTCCCTTCGCTCTATCCGGGGCGGAAAACTTTGCAAGGGGAGCGGCAGAGATACTGACCTCAGCCGGA
>CADBOL010000305.1 GCA_902796295.1 Oscillospiraceae bacterium | reverse complement strand
TCATAATGCATAATGCAAAATGCATAATGGAAAATGAGGAATGAGGAATGCGGAATGCGGAATTATGGGTCGCACGCTGTGCGTGCTCCGGATTATATTATGCTCACGCATTCGCCACACCCGCCCCTTCGGGGCACCTGCCCCCTCAGAAACATAGTCGTCTCACTCGCTTGAAGCGCTTCGTGATACTCCCTGTTTCTTCATCTCGCCGCCTCGCTTCATCGCCCACAGGGCGCGCTTCAGCGGTTCGACACCGATCGTGGAGAGGGCCAAAGAGGAACCGCATTGCGATTTATTATATCCGGAGCGAAGCGACCATTCATTGCACATTGCACATTGCTGATTGCACATTAACACATACGGAGCGTGCTTCGCACGCGACCCTCAATTACTAATTACTCATTACTAATTACTAATTAACAATTGCACATTGCTAATTGCACATTGCACATTAAAAAAGCCCGCCGGAGCGGGCTTTTTTGTTTTATTCTTCTGCCGGGGCGGCGGTCTCTCCTGCGAGAGCTGCATTTTCCTGATGGCGCTCGGCGCGCATTACCTCGAGCTCTTTATACATCTTCTCTTTGGTTTCACCCTCAACATTATACAGAGTTTTGAGAATAATGGCTTTTATGAGATTTGCCAGCGCATATCCGAAGAGCAGGAACGCGAGCAGCCACAGGCAGGTTTTCAGATAAGTCGGCTGAGCCTGCATTGTCTTTACGAGGTCACCCTCTGCCGATGACTGATAACCGACCCATGCGATAAGGAAGGGAATGGCGAGATCCTTGAGATAATTGAGGCCTGTCGTAATCCAGCCCGGGATAATGCCCTGAACGGCCTCAAGTCTTTCACCTGTCTGCCACTCAAGATAGTCGAAATATTCCACGTTGAAATGTGAATTTGAGAGCTCCTGGACACCTATGCCTACACCGAAAATGAAATAGAATACATAGAAGAATATGCTGTTCCATCCGGAGAAGAACATAAGCCCCATCTTTGCCTCAACAAAGCAGATAAGGAAAAGGACTCCGGCGGAAATCATTGAGTAGGGTCCGCAGAATTTCAGTAGCTTCGTCGGCTCATATTTCTTTGAAATCTTTGCGGTGATAAGGTTTCCGACCACTGTTCCGGCAGCTGTCGGAATAGTCAGCAGCAGGTTTTTGGATGAGCCGACAGTGATAGCGGCAAGCAGGGTCGAGAATTTGCCGAGAGCGGCAAGCACATTCGCCCAGCCGATATACTGATAAGCGCGGTAGTTCCTGTATTTGAAAAGAGTGAGCATCTGCTTTGAAAGCTTGACTTTTTCTTTTTTGGGCAGCTCGATACGCTCGTGGCAGAAAAGGCCGCACATAAGATTGCCGAATGCGGTGACGATGGCGGCAACAACAGCGAGAGTCATATACATCTTATTCTTGTCATCGCTGAAGAGGCCGTAAACAAAGGTGCCGAGATAAGCTCCGCCGTATCCGAGATAATATGAAAGCTGCCAGATGGTAGCGACTGTCTTCTTTTCTTTATGGTTGGGGGAAATAACCTGAGCCACATTCTGACCGAGATTGTTGAATGCGTTGAATACGGTCTGACACAGAGCGATACCGTAGCGGAAGAGCGCCATCTGGCTTACTGTCATACCTTTGGGCACATAGAAAAACAGCACTGTCAGAATAAAAATCGGCACAAGGCAGATGATATACCACTGACGGTATCTGCCCCAGCGTGATTTCCATTTCTGGACAACCACACCCGCAACAAGACCGAAGACGATACCGGCTATGGTCGTTATTGTGGTCTGGACTGCCATGAATTTCGCAATCTGATCTGAATCAACTCCGGCCGGGCCGTAGTATAATTCATGAAGGAATGCCGCGGCGAGAGTGCCGGTAAGCGTGGTTCCGAACATACCGCCGATACGCGCGAGCATAAGGCAGATATATTCAAACCTGGTTACATTTTTGCCTGTATCCGAGGGCAGGGCGTTTTCCGGCTTCGTGACTGCCGCTGATGTTTCGTTACTCATTTATTTTCTCCTCTCATATTATGTAAGCTTTAAAGTCGCGTTATAATCGTCAATGCCGTAGTTGCCTACGGTATGCTTCATTGTTTCATAAAAATCAAGCGTTTCGCCCTGGGCTCCCTTGAAGTTTTTAATAAACGGGCTTATGCGTTTAAACAGTTTAAGCAGCGCGTCTCCTCCCGGGGTACCCTCAACATAGGGCTGATTGCCCTCGAAGACAGAGCGGACCATATCAACTGCGAAATCAACGAAATTATCTTTACTGATGCTCTTGTCAACCCTGATGAAAAGCAGTCTTCCGACTCCGCCGAGGGTCAGCTTTGATATCTTTTTGCCGATTACAGGGAGCAATTTCCTGAGAGCGGGCGTATTTTTGATATGGACTTTATTCATGAGCCTTACGGGGTCGTTTACCATACTGTCAATGAGAGTGCGAATCATTTTATCAAACTGCGCTTTGAGATATTCCTCGCCCGTCATTCCTTTTTTATCCCATTCAAACTCGGGTACTGGAATGCTTTTTATATCAACCGTGTTTTCATCCTGAATCGTGACAAGGCGCATATACGCGGGGCAGCCTATTGCGGAGCCTGTGCAGACATCATAGAATTTATTGCCCTTTGCCGTTTCGGTGACATTGATGCTCTGATTGTGCATATGCCCCGTAAAGATAAGATGGACTCCGTTGTCAGCGAGGGTGGCTATAAGCTTATCTCTCTCCGCCTGGCAGGCATCGGCAATAAGCGCCAGTATCGGCTGACCGGGCAGCACCGGATAATGCTCCATGGCAATCATCATCTTGCCGTCTGCCTGCGCCTTCTTTGCCTGCGCCTCAATCCAGCTGAGGAATTCATCGTCATAAGTTATATGCTTCTGCCCGTCAATATCATTGCAGATTACAAGCAGGCGGACATCATCGGAAAGCTCGGCAACATAGGAGAGATGCTCCTCGTTGAATTCAAGGGCATCCGAATAGCCGAAATCACGGTAAAAATCCATGAGCTCCGAAAACTTGGTGCCCTCGGGTTTGCCCCTGCCGTTTTCATCAAAGCAGAAGGGGTTATCATTGAAATCGTGTCCCGCGGTGACCACATAGATCCGCTTGCCGCTCTTTTCTCTGAAATCGTGAAGAAGCTTTGAAAAAGCTTCGTTGCTCTCTTTTTCGCCGTTGAAAGACAGATCGCCCGCAATCAGAACTATGTCTGCCTCATCCGCCTTTTCGAGCCATTCAAACGCAGCCTCGTTGATTGCCTGAGTCTCGGCAAAGCATTTCTGCTCGAAATCCATAAAGCGCTCATATTCTTCGCCGCGCGCTCCGATGGAATACTTGAAATAATGCGTGTCCGTAATAAGATAAAATTTAAGCGGATTCATTATTTCCCCTCCTTTATACGGTTATCATAACACAGTAAAAGTCAAAATTCAAGCACACCCGAAAAAACTGTAAAAGTCAAGCGGCTGACGCGAATGCGTCAGCCGCAGGTATTGATTATAATATTATTCGCCGTTTGCCCT
>CADBOL010000304.1 GCA_902796295.1 Oscillospiraceae bacterium | reverse complement strand
CAGTGAAAAATATCTTGCTCTGTCATTCGGCGCAAAGGGCACGGGCAAGGTGGAAATCTTCAATGTCTCGGTATATGAAGATAAAAATGCCAATTATGTGCAGAATATCACTCAGTATCTTACCGGTGAACCCGAATTAAAATACGGCGATAACCTCTTTAATGCTTATTCATGGTTTTCAAATTCCCACTCTCAGCGCCTTGTCAACAGGACTGCAGGCGACAGTATAGAATTCAAGAGAGAAGATAATATAATCAGGATAAAAAGCGACGCGGAAGGCAGCGATGTTTATACCGGTTATTCCGCTCCCGATGCATACTTCATAAACGCCGACCCGGGCGCGACTTATGAGATGGAGTTTCAGGCGGAGAGGAAATCCGGCAGCGGCAGTGAGCAGCTTACCATAATCCCGTATAAGGCCGGTTTACAGCAGAAATCAAATGTAACATTCGGCGGCTCTACCTCTGACAGTTTCAATATAAAATACAGTCAGACTCAGGAGGGTATGTTCAGATTTACTGTTGATTCCAATACTTATTATCTTAAGTTTGCTTTCGGTGTCGAGGGCAAAAGCACAACTGTTGATTATTCTTCAATCAGAATCAGAAAGATTTTAAGCGACCCTGTTTATTATTATGATATTGAGCCGGTTGACGAGTATTATTACAATAACAGTGCGGATGTTAAGCTTCCCCCCACAGGCACATCCGTATACACTCTCGGCTCCGACGGAAAATACAATTTTGAGGGTATTTACTATTCCGATGATAATTCGGAATTCAGTCTTAATATCCACAAGAGATATTTTTCCGTCAAGATGAAAGACGGCACAAGACCTTCTCTCACCAAAGATGCCAACCATCCCTATTACGGTGTTCCCGATGAGAATAATCCTTATATAGCCGCCTCACCCGGATTTTTCGCGAGAGATAACGGTGAGCTCAATTATGTCGGTATGGGAGCTGATACGGCAACATATAAGATTGATTTCACAGGGAATGATTTACTCACAGTTAATTCTCAGTTTATCTATTACACCGGCGGTTATAAGAATAATAAATGGTTCAAGTATAATACCCTTGACGCCAATGAAAAATTAAACGGCGAGGATTTATATACTTTTGGAATCAATGTTTCGGTATTTGATCCTCTGGATCCTATGCTTGTAAAAGCACTCAACAGTGCGGATCTTATCGTAATCTCTTCAGGCCTGAGTCTTCATTCAAGCGCCGCTCCGGCTTTTGCCTCGGATTTACCGGCGGACAGCCCCATACCTGAATTGCTCAAGACAAAAATTGATGATAAAGATGCTGTAATGATAGACAAATCACTTGCGTTCAATGACAGCATTCCAAATCTCAGAGACTGTGTCAGAGAGCTGATTAAAACCGAAACGGAGAATCCAGAAACAGGAGAGACCGAAGTAACTTATGACGGAAAAGTCAGCGGCAGCTTATATTCATTCTCGGCGAGCGATATATCTCAGAACGGAGCTGCGGCTACTGCTATTGCAAACAGCAACTATTGCACAGAGCCCGGTAAGATAATCGAAGATCCTCCCGTTCCCGATTCAAGCGGTGAAGATGTTTTCGGTTCATACGTTTCTCTGTATTCCTCATCGCCTTATTTCCCTGTGGCGGAGGAAATATTCAACGAGAATGATATGAGAGTCAGAGTCAAGGGCAATGAGGCGGTGCTGGAGCATTCATCAGTCAATGAGGCAACCTGCATCCGTTACATTCTCAACTACAAGCACCACAGGATTTACAAGACACTTGAAAATATTACGGTGCTTGATATTGAGCCGGCATCCTCAAACCCGAGCCTCACAGTCGCGAAGCTTAATCTTCTTATGCCCGATGACAATCAGTTCGAAGCAGATAATGTTGAAATAGTCGGAATGTCTGTTTCGGAGTTTGTGGCAAAAAATGAAGATTTTGCCGAAAACTACGATCTCATCTATATCGGTGCTTCAACCGATAATATGTCAAGGGTGCTTCAGAAGAATGACAGCTTTGACTATATTACAAAAGACGGTGAGACAGGTCATGCCACCACAGATGAAAACGGACTGACCGACCCGAACTATCAAAGACTGGCTGAACAGAAAAAAGTTCCCAATATCAGCGCGGGCGATCCTCTCTATAATGATCTGCGCATGAACGGTATGTATTATACCAATGTCGGCGACACCATTGAGTCTGCCAATAAGGAAGCTCTTGATACGAGTGACTATGATCATCTGAAAAACTATCTCACAAAACCCAATCAGATGCTTTCAGACCTTAATAATCCTCCGGCACTGGGCGGTATGCTCAAGGAGGACTACTGGCAGATACTCAACACGACATTCTATATCCCCAAGGGCGGTCACGCGACCGTTCGAACCGCGGGCAATGAT
>CADBOL010000303.1 GCA_902796295.1 Oscillospiraceae bacterium | reverse complement strand
TTGGACGCAGACAGTACATTCCGGGGTCTCCGGAAAGTCTGCAAGACTTTTTGGGGAGAGGAGGAGCAGCGGAATGATTGAGAGCCCGCGAAAACAGATTTTTGAAGGCGCGGGCGCGAAAGATATGGAGCTTGTGACGACGAGGCAAGGCCAAAAAGCCGCCGAAAACAGACAAAAAATCAATTAAACCTTTTAAAAACTTTCAGACTGGCAAAAGATAAAGGCCTGCGGGATTCGGTAAAATCCGCAAGCCATAATCTTTAATCTTGTCTGTTTGGTTTTCGATTAAATGCCAAGCCCGAAAGTAATCAGACGGCTCTTGTAACCTTGCCTGAGCGAAGGCAACGGGTGCAGGCATAAACTCTCTTGGGAGTTCCGTTTACAACGGCCTTGACTCTTTTAACATTGGGCTTCCAGGTTCTGTTTGAACGTCTGTGTGAGTGAGAAACCTTGATTCCGAAGGAAACACCTTTTCCGCAGAATTCACATTTTGCCATATTTTGCACCTCCTTAAAGTCATTAGCGAGAAAAATAATAACAGATTTTATTGCAAAATGCAAGCATTTTTTTTATTTACGGGTGATTATTTTGTTTTTTGTGAGATTTTACACTGCAAATGAGCGGATTTACACGCCTGTTTGTCATATTTGTGTTGTATTTGCCGGTTTATATGTGATATAATAATCAGGATTTAATTAATGTCTGCTATTTTCACTATCCTGCAGCGGAGGAATATATCAAAAATGAAAACTGTCAGAAAAGCCGCGGCTCTGATGCTTGCCTGTTCAATGATGATACTGTCTTTTTCGGGCTGCTCGCTGAGCTTCGGAGAGGAAAAGCCCGCTCTTGTCATATCGGGCACGGGCATAAGCAGAGAGATATACAATTATTATTACGACCTTGTTGAGGGGCGCCCGGGCGACTATAATCTTTCGGATTCGCCGAAAGAAAAAGAAAAAGAAGACGCCGCCGTGGAGCTCTGCAAGAGATATATCGCGCTCAATTCGAGCTTTGTGATTCACAATCTGAGGCTCTCAACATCGGAAAAAGTCAGCATATCCGACAATGTAAACAATCACTGGATGCGCTTTAAGAATCACTACAATAAAATCGGCGTGTCAAAGCAGACTCTCAGCAAAGTCTTTACATCCGCCGCCTATGAGGATGTCATATTTGCCGCAATGTATGACAAGGGAGTCAATGATAAGGCGCAGGAGAGCGAGATAAGACTTTACTTTTACAGAGAATATGCAGCATTCAGAAGCGTGTGCGTCTATTTCACAAACAGCGGCAAAGAGATGACGCAGGCGGAGAAACAGAATGTCATAAACGATATGTATGACATAGCGGCAAATTCCGATGAAAGCCCCGAATCGTTTTCGCGGGCTGCTGCTGAGAAAGGGTACGCCGCAAGCGATATCGTGGTGCTCTCACGTAACTCGGACGGGTACCCTGCGGGATTTTTTGACACGGTATATGATATGTTTGACAACTCCGTCAAGGTCATCACCTACGGTGACTGTGTATTTGCCGTTCGCAAAGAAAACCTCGAAAAACTCGGCGAAGGGCTCTATGCCGGCTACCGGTCATCGCTGATAAAGGATATGTACGGCGAGGAATGGCAGAAGACGATAGACTCATATATCGAAACATTTACTGTCGATGAAAAGAATATATAAAAATCAGGGGCTGCCGGTTACCGGCAGCCCCGTTTTTTGCGCTGACTAGCAAACAATTTTGAAGAATCCGAGAATCCTGTCAAGCAGCTCGCCAAGGAACCACTTGATCTTATCAAACACACCGTTTTTGACTTTAACGGTCTTCTCTCCGCTCTGTGAAACGACATTGCCGTTTTCATCCATGAGCTTTGCCTCGATGACATAGTCTTCGGTCGGATCTTCAACCGTGAAGGTCTTGCCTGTGCCTGCTTCTT
Organism: Oscillospiraceae bacterium; assembly: GCA_902796295.1. Lineage (GTDB taxonomy): Bacteria > Bacillota > Clostridia > Oscillospirales > Acutalibacteraceae > CAG-177. Next base: position 566 of record CADBOL010000303.1, on the reverse strand, counting down.
TGCCGTTTAAGAACCAGTGAATACTCATCCTGGCGGGTATTTCGCCGCCCATTGCGACAAAAGTCTGATCCTCTCTGTAATCGACTGTATCCTTGGGAACCTGGATCTCAATTTCGGGAACGGGCTCGGTTGAAGTCGCGGGTTCGGTGGATGTAGCGGGCTCATCGGGAGTTGCCGGATCGGTTGATGTTGCCGGCTCGGTTGAAGTCGAGGGTTCGGTTGAAGTCGCGGGCTCGGTTGAAGTCGCCGGCTCAGTGGATGTTGCCGGTTCGGTGGAAGTTGCCGGCTCGGTGGGTGACGCGGCGTAAGTTGCCTTGTATGTTACATCCTCAGTGACATCGGCGATTTCGGGATCCCAGCCTGAGAATGTGTAGGTATAATCATCGTCGGCCTCTTTGGTCGGGTCATCGGGCTTTTCTATCTCCGCCGCGGGAGTGCCTTCGGCGTATTCCGTCTCCTCTTTGAGGACGGTGCCGTCTTCGTCAACGAATTTTACTTTGCATATTTTTTCGAGTTCAACGCTGAGATAAACTCCGCCGCCCTTGGGAACAACAATATAATAATCG
>CADBOL010000302.1 GCA_902796295.1 Oscillospiraceae bacterium | reverse complement strand
TCAAGCAGGTCGGGGTCAACTATGCGCACGGTCATCCTGTGCTCGCTCTGAGATACTCTGCCCTCATTTTCATAATCGTTTTTGAGCAGGTCGGGCGTGTAATTGTAAAGCTTCGGATAATCGGGCTCATCATCGGAATCAACGCTTTTCCATTTTAAGTCTTCACCGTCATAGTAAATACCGACATACTGTCTGAGATAAATCCTGTCCGCCCTGTAATTAACCACCTGAACCTTTAGATCGGTCATGCCGTCATATGCGACATTCGCAACGGTAGAGAGGCTGCCGGGCGAAGCGGAATTGCTCTCGAGAGAAAACATTGAGGTTAATCCGTATGAGAGAAAATTCTTGACAACACGCTCGGTGCTCTTTCTTATGCCGTCTGTCGGAAGGGCGAGCTCAAAATGCTCATCCGGTACGACGGCGAAAGCGAGGCCTGTAACCACGGCGATTACTCCGAGCCACATCAGCGCTATCTGCGCCACATTCTTTGAGTCGGTCACAAAGCCGTAGCTGTGCCTGTGTCTTTTGACAGAGGACTTACTTATCATCCTTGTTGTGAGGCCGTTATATGAATTTGTGAGCTTCACGGCGGCCGTGAGCACCCAGCCCGACACTACAAGGAACATACCGAGCTTTGAAACCTTATAGTCAAAATACATACCGAACTGAGTTATCGGGAATGTAATAAGAAACAGGCCGAAAAGGCTCATCCTTTCAGAGACAAAAATATTGATAATAAGTGTCAGCGCAATGCCTATCACGCAGGCTGCCACAGTCATTGAAACATAGTTGTCGTCAAAATATGTGTTGAATTCTCTCAGAAAAGGAAGCCCGCTGTGAGTGTCAATATAAGAGAGAGTAAGGTTTCTTATTGCGCTCACGCCGCTGTTTGCGACGGAATAAAACGTAGTCCCGAGCGCAACAATGCCGAAAAGGACTATAAGATATACTATAATTTTCGCTCTCTTTCCCGCGTACATAAATGAAAAAACCAGAGCCGAAACTGCGCAGGAAAAAATGACGGGAAGGACATTCATATCAAGTTTAAACGCCGTGATAAAACAGTAGATGCTGCCGAAAGCGCAGCAAAAAAGAATCAGGGCGTTCACAATGTACTTGAGGTAAGGAAAGCCCTCCTTTTCAGCCTTCAGATCGGATGAAAAAAGAATGCCCGTCTTACCCGCAAGCTCATTCCTGTATTCCCTGAGCTTTCTGTCGCTGTTCAGTTTTAATCTGCTCTCTTTCTTCACAGACATATCAAAACCACTTTGTCCTTGTATGTGCCTATCCTGCCGCCCGACTGCATATCAAAGCCGGGGGTGGTAAAATAGACTGCCGTGTCATTCTTATTATCTCTGCTTTCCCTGTATCTGATAAAGGCCTCATATCCCTCATAGCTTCTCATCATAAAGACCTGTCTGAGGGCATCGTGAAGAGTATCCTCGTCATCGACCTTTTCCTGCCTGAAAACTCCCTTGTCAACATCAAACCAGCTGATGAAAAAAGTGATTTCAAGCTCAATCAGAAGAGTGAGAGTCCTGTCATACATCAGCTCAAATTCCTTTACATATAAATCATCATACTTTGCGCTGATTTTCCAGTTTACTCTCTGCATCCTGTCGCCGGGCGCATAGAGGCGGAAATCCTTTATCTGCGTCACATCCTCAGAAGCGTTTGCAGAGTCATTGTCATTCTCTTCGCCCTGTGAAAATGTGTTTTCGACAATATTCATAACTATCTCGTCGCTGCCGGGAAATACGGCTATCTGAGAGACGTTTTCCCACTCTTTTTCAAAGACAAACAGCCCGAGATAATCCTGCATTTTCATACTGCTCCCGGTGAGAGTGACAAGACCCGCATAAACCGAGCTCACAGTCCACCGGTATGTTCGTTTCCCCCTCCTTACGGGGAGTGTCATTTCCTGCTTCTCTTCATTGGGATAAAACCCGTTTTCCACACTGTAGCCCAAACGTATTCCCGGCACGGGAAAAGGAGTTTTATTCTCAACAGTAAAATCAACCGGGATGTCATTTCCCTCTCCTACCGATTCAAGAGGAATATCCGTTTTAACATCGATTGAGGAAAAGACCCTTATCGATACGGCAATGCTGACCGCGGCGAGTATAACGGTTATGAGCAGCAGGTAGAAGAAAAAGAAATTGTGATAGAATATAAGCAGAGCGGCTTCAACCAGCAGAATGAAGCCGAATTTTATCCTGTTACCTGTCATATAATTCTCCGGCGCCGCTCTTTTATGACGGCATATTCACAAGGCCTGCGATTTCGTCGATTATTTCCTCTTCTTTTTTGCCGGCGGCCTTTGCCTTTGCGCTGAGCGTGACCCTGTGGCAGGAGACAAGCGGCAAAACATAGAGCACGTCCTCGGGCACAAGATAATCCCTGCCCTGCATATAGGCTCTCGCCCTTGCCGTTCTGAGAATCGCCTTTGCGCCTCTGGGGCTGACGCCGCTCCTGAGCCATTCGCTCTCGCGGGATGTCTTTACAAGAGCCGAGATATAGTCATATAACGTATCCTCGACATGTGTCTGAACCGCTTCGGTCTGCATCTGCTTGATTTCATCAAGATTCATTATTCTCTCAAGCGATGTCAGCGTGCTCTTATCCCTGCTCTCGTTTTTAAGCATTACGGATTCGCTCTTTTCATCGGGGTAACCCATTGTGAGCTTAACCATAAATCTGTCGAGCTGAGACTCGGGCAGTTTCTGAGTACCGGCGGAGCCGAGGGGATTCTGAGTGGCTATAACAAAAAACGGCGAGGGAAGCGGATGAGTGACGCCGTCAACGGTGACGCTCCCCTCCTCCATAACCTCAAGCAGAGCGGACTGCGTTTTAGGAGAAGTCCTGTTAAGCTCATCGGCAAGAAAGAGATTGCACATTACGGCGCCCTCTTTGTACTCAAAAACGCCGGTGTTTTTATTGAACATCATGAAGCCGGTTACATCGCCGGGCATGGCGTCCGGAGTAAACTGCATTCTCTTATAGTCGAGCGAGAGTGTCTTTGAGAGAGCAAGCGCGAGGGTGGTCTTGCCGACACCGGGTATATCCTCAAGCATGATATGCCCTCCGGCAATCATGGTCATAAGCACATTGTCAATAACCTCATCCTTGCCGAATATAACCTTCTTTATCTCTTCCTCGACCGTCTTTATCTTCTTTTGCAGATTATCAGTCATATTCTCTTCCCTTCTTATACCGGGGCAGGTGTGCTCCGCGTTTCTTAAACAGTTACTCTCAGTCAAGAGCTTTTCTTACAATCTCAGCTCTCTTTGCGTCTCTTTCGGTCACGGTATTTATATCTTCATTTGAAACCGAAACGGTAGCGGGCTGAACCTCGATAATCAGAGCGTCAATCTTTTCAACAGGTATATCCAGAAGCCCGGCATAAGCGCCGAATCTCACATATGTAATGAGGCTCATGAATTCCTCCGTGGTAAGCAGCCTCGCGTTTTTGAGCAGGCCGTAGGCGCGGTAGATTTTATCCTCCGCGGAGGGGTCTTTAATCTCTCTCTCGGCCGCTCCGCGCTCGCGGTTTGCAATCTGACGGACTATTGATTCAAGATTTGAAATTGCGGTCTCCTCGGTAATGCCGAGAGTTATTTTATTTGAAATCTGATAAATGTCACCCGAGGGCTTTTTCCTGCTGCCGTATGCGCCGCTTATGCTAAGGCCCAGTTTTGAGACCGTGCTCGCTATAGCGCTTATCTGACCGCAGAGAGTGAGAGCCGGAAGATGAAGGAAAACGGAAGCTCTCATGGCTGTGCCGAGATTCGCCGGAGAACTTGTGAGATATCCTATCCTCTCATCAAAAGAAAAGCTCAGACTGCTGTCAAGCGAATCATCTATTTCATCCGCTCTGGCAAAAGCTTCGCCGAGAGCAAAGCCGCTCTTCATAACCTGAAGCTTTACGTGATCCTCTTCGCATATCATTATGCTCACGCTCTCATCATCCGAGATGATCAGGCCCGATTCATCGCGGCGTGAGGCAAAATCTGCGCTGATAAGATGTCTCTCCGCGAGCGATACCGCCTGAAGAGGAGTGAAGGAACTCATTTCGCAGAAGGAATATCCATCTCCGAGTTTTTCAAAAACGGCTTTTTTAACCTTTTCGTTTATACGGTTTTTTCCCTCTTTGTCAAGCAGATGGGGATAGACAAAGCCGTCGATATTTCTCGCGAGGCGGATTCTCGTTGAAATAATGACATCATTCTGTTCGCCTTTTTCTGCATACCATTTGCTCATTTGCTCTCCCCTCCCTCAAGCGCCTTTATCTCATCTCTGAGCAAAGCGGCTTTCTCAAAATCCTGAACCGATACAGCCTGATTCATTTCGGCTCTGAGCTGCTCAATCTTTTCCCCGGCAGATTCGGTTTTCTCGCGCCTTACAGCGCCGGAGCCGACCTTTCCGGTATGACTCGCCTGACCGTGAATTCTTTTAATCGAGGGAATGAGTTTATCATAAAACTTTGTATAACACTCCGAGCAGCCCGCCTTGCCGGACCTCAGAATATCGTTGAACGAGCAGCCGCATTTGTCACATCTCTCTGTTTCCCCGATAAGGCGCGGGGAAATCATATCTCCGAGGAGCGAGCCGAAAAATCCGCCGAAATCAAAATCAAATCCGCTGAATATATCATCATAGCCGAGATGCCTTGCGCAATCGCGGCAGAGATGGACCTCATCCATCTCTCCGTTTATAATCTGTTTGATATGGGTTACGGCGTCATTTTTTCCGCAGTTCTGACACAGCATAATATCACCCTTTCATAAATACTTATCTAATCATATATTATAGTTTAATGTCTGCCGATATTCAACACATTTTTTGTTAACAGAATGTAACACCCGGGGAAATATGTTAAATTATTTCAAATCACTTGATTAATTCATAACTCGATGATAATATTAAATCATAAAACCGAAAGGAAGTGCCGATATGTCAGATTTCAGTATAGGTGTTATAATTGACAGCTTCAGAGTTGCCATTCCCGAAGCGGTGAAGAAAGCCGCAGAGGTCGGAGCTCAGGGAATACAGGTGTATGCCACAAGAGGAGAAATGGCTCCTGAAAACATGACTCCCGAAAAAATCAGCGAATTCAGAAAACTGGTTGCAGATAACGGGCTTGTTATCTCCGCTCTGTGCGGAGACCTCGGCGGCGGATTCACAAGGCCCGATGAAAACCCGGAAAGAATTGAGAAATCAAAGAGAATCCTTGACCTTGCAAAAGAGCTCGGCACCGATATAGTGACAACTCACATCGGAGTTGTGCCCGAAGACGAAAATCATGACAGATTCAAAATAATGCAGGAAGCGTGCTTTGAGCTTTCACGCTACGCAGACAGCATCGAGGCCCATTTCGCCATAGAAACCGGTCCCGAAACAAGCGCTGTGCTCAAAAAATTCCTTGACACTCTCGGCTCAAGAGGCGTCGGCGTAAATCTCGACCCCGCAAATCTCGTTATGGTCACGGGTGACAACCCGGTAACGGCAGTTCACAATCTCAGGGATTATATCGTTCATACTCACGCAAAAGACGGAAAGCAGCTTTTCTACAAGGATCCCGAGATAGTTTACGGCGTAAAGAAAGACCCGATAGTAACAGGGCCGAGCTTTGAGGAAGTTCCTCTCGGCGAGGGCAGCGTGCCCTGGGACGGATACCTTGCGGCGCTCAGAGAAATCGGATTCAGAGGTTTCCTCACCATCGAGCGCGAGGTCGGCGAAAACCCCGAGAAGGATATCAGAACAGCCGTGGAATTTCTTAAAGCGAGGATCTGATTATGAAAATCGGTGTAAGCAGTTACAGCTTTCAGGGTCTTATCTCGGAAGGGAAAGAAACTCAGCTGAGCATAATAAAAACAGCGAAAGAAATGGGATTTGACGGCATTGAATTCACGGATCTCAACGCTCCCGAAGGGATGAGCGAGAAGGATTATGCCAGCGAAATCAGAGAAGAGTGCGAAAAACACTCTCTGCCGGTTATAAGCTACACAATAGGCGCGGATATGCTCAGACTCGAAGAGGGCTCAAACGAGAAAGAGGTTGAGCGCGTCTGCCGCAAGCTGGAAATTGCAAAGGAGCTCGGTGCGCCGTCGCTCAGGCACGATATCGCCTGGGGAATCCCTGACAATCTCCCGTTTGAGACATTTGATGACTGCCTTGATATCATGGCTGACGGAGCGAGAAAAATAACTTCCTTTGCCAAATCACTAGGCATTAAAACCATGACCGAAAATCACGGATTTTTCTGCCAGGAGAGCGAGAGAGTGGAGCGGATTATCAGAGAAGTCGGCGATGATAATTTCGGCGCTCTCATTGACATCGGCAATTTCAGCTGCGCCGACGAAGACAATGTCCCGGCGGTTAGGCGTATGCTCCCCTACGCGTTTCACATTCACGCGAAAGACTTTCATATTAAAAGCAAAGACGGCGCCGATCCGGGCGAAGGATTTTTCAGATCAAGAGGCGGCAACTATCTCAGAGGCGCGATAATAGGCCACGGCAATGTTGATGTGTACTCCTGTATCAAAGAGATAAAAGCGTCAGGGTATGACGGTTACATTAGCGTTGAGTTTGAGGGAATGGAAGACTCAATCAAAGGAATACGCGTAGGAGCCGAAAATCTCAGACGTTTTCTTGAAAATTGATTATGTAATTTTTTTCTAATTTTTCACATAAGACATCACGATTTGTTAAAATCGCCGAAATTGATTTCGGCGGTTTTCTTTTTCTTGTACTATGAGTTCAACCGTGATAAAATTATCCGGGAAAACTTTTTAAAAGGAAGTGTTAGTATGAGTTATGTAAAAAGAATCATCGAACAGGTAGCTGCCAAGAACGCTTCGGAGCCCGAATTCGTTCAGACAGTTGAAGAGGTTCTCACTTCTCTTGAGCCTGTGGTTGCACAGCATCCCGAGTACGAGAAGACAGGCCTGCTTGAGAGAATGGTTGAGCCCGAAAGAGCAATCACCTTCAGAGTTACCTGGGTAGACGACAGCGGCAAAGTCAATGTAAACAGAGGATTCAGAGTTCAGTTCAACGGAGCAATCGGCCCTTATAAAGGCGGCCTTCGTTTCCATCCCACAGTTTACATCGGCATTATGAAGTTCCTCGCATTTGAGCAGACCTTCAAAAACAGCCTCACCGGTCTTCCCATCGGCGGCGGCAAAGGCGGCTCCGATTTTGATCCCAGAGGCAAGAGCGACGCCGAGATTATGCGTTTCTGCCAGGCTTTCATGAGCGAGCTTTACAGACATATCGGCCCCAACATTGACGTTCCCGCGGGCGATATCGGCGTTGGTTCAAGAGAAATCGGCTATCTTTTCGGCCAGTACAGAAGAATCAGGGATTCATTCGATAACGGCGTTCTCACCGGTAAGGATCTCTCCTACGGCGGTTCACTCATCAGACCCGAAGCTACCGGCTACGGTGCAATATACTACGCATGCGAAGTATTCAAACACTTCGGCGAAGACATCAAGGGCAAGACCTTTGCTGTTTCAGGTTTCGGCAATGTTGCCTGGGGCGCCTGCAAAAAGATCGCAGAGCTCGGCGGCAAGGCTGTCACTGTTTCCGGCCCCGACGGCTACATCTATGATCCCGACGGCATAGTAACCGAAGAAAAAATCAACTATCTGCTTGAAATGAGAGCAAGCGGCAGAGACAAGGTTCAGGATTACGCGGACAAATTCGGCGTTGAATTCCACGCGGGCGAAAAACCCTGGGGCGTAAAAGTTGACGTAGCTCTCCCCTGCGCTACTCAGAATGAAATCGGCATGGCCGAGGCAGAGAAGATCGTCGCAAACGGCGTTCCCTACTATATCGAAGTAGCCAATATGCCCACAACTAACGACGCTCTCGCATATCTCAAGGCAAACTGCAAGGCGGTTGCCCCCTCAAAGGCAGTCAACGCAGGCGGCGTTGCAACATCGGCGCTCGAAATGAGCCAGAACTCCATGCGTTACAGTTGGACCGCCGAAGAGGTTGACGAGAAGCTTCATCAGATTATGGTTAACATCCACAATAACTCCGCGGCGGCAGCCGAAAAATACGGCTTCGGCTATGACCTTGTTGCAGGCGCCAATATCGCCGGCTTCATCAAGGTTGCGGACGCAATGATGGCTCAGGGTCTTATCTGAGTATTCTGCTGTTGACAAACGGCACACTATGTAATATAATATCAGATGCAAAAAATAATATTCCCTTATTAAGAGCGGCTGAGGGACAGGCCCTGTGAAGCCCGGCAACCTGTATTTCAAGGTGCTAATTCCTGCGGCATTTATTGCCGGAAGATAAGGTGTTTTCGCCCGTCGGGACGTTGAGCGCCTCGACGGGCTTTTTCGGGGAATAATTGCAAATTCACGCCGCGCCGCGGCAAAATCAGACGGAGGTTCTTATGGCACACTACTTTTTCACATCCGAATCCGTAACAAACGGGCATCCCGACAAAATCTGTGACCAGATTTCGGATGCAGTACTCGACGAAATACTCGCCCGTGACCCCGAGGGCAGAGTGGCATGCGAGTGCTCAACCACAACGGGGATAGTGCTCATCATGGGCGAAATAACCACAAAGGCGTCAGTTGACATCCCCGCGATTGCGCGCAAAGTCATCTGCGATATCGGCTATGACTCGTCAGAAAAGGGATTTGACGGCAACACCTGCTCAATCATTACCGCGATAAACCATCAGAGCCCGGATATAGCTCTCGGCGTTGACAGAAACGGAGCCGGAGACCAGGGCATGATGTTCGGCTATGCATGCGATGAAACTCCGGAGTATATGCCTCTTGCAATTTCACTCGCTCACAAGCTCGCCGCCCGCCTCACAAAGGTCAGGGTTGACGGTATTCTTCCGTATCTCCGCCCCGACGGCAAAAGCCAGGTTACGGTTGAATACGATGAAAACGGCAACGCCGTGAGAATAGACACCGTTGTCATATTTTCACAGCACAGCGACAGCGTATCAATTGAAACAATACGCAAAGATGTAATTGAGAATGTAATCAAACCGGTTATTCCCGCAGAGATGCTTGACGGAAATACGGTATATCATATAAACCCCACAGGCAAATTTGTCATCGGCGGCCCCGCGGGCGACAGCGGACTGACAGGGCGTAAAATCATAGTC
>CADBOL010000301.1 GCA_902796295.1 Oscillospiraceae bacterium | reverse complement strand
TTTGACTCGGTGGGAATATCGAGCTCCTCGCATACTTTCTGCATCCACTTACTGCCGCTTCTGCCGACGGAGATGATACAGTACTTGGCACTTAAGCTTCCGCCGTTATATATAACTTTATAACCGGAATCAGTCTTTTCAACGGAATTAACCGGTGACATAAAATAAAAATCGATTTTATCTTTGAGAAAAGAATAGAGATTATCAAGGACAACATAGTTTTTGTCGGTGCCGAGATGGCGTACCGAAGCGTCAAGCAAAGTCAGCTTATTTTCAATGCACTTCTTTTTGAATGATGTGCCGGATGTGGAGTAGAGCTTGGTACCCTCTCCTCCGTTAGCCATATTCACACCGTCAACATATTTCATTAATTCGATGGCTTTTTCCCTGCCTATATATTCGTAGAGAGTGCCTCCGAAATCATTGGTGATATTATACTTCCCGTCGGAGAAAGCTCCGGCTCCGCCGAAACCGCTCATGATTGAACAGGTGGAGCAGCCGATACAGCTTTTTACCGTATCTCCGTTAATCGGGCACTTGCGCTTAGAAAGCTCCCTGCCCGCCTCAAATACGGCAATTTTCAGCTCCGGTCTTAATGTTATCAATTCATAGGCCGAAAATATTCCGCCGGGACCGGCTCCGACTATAATTACATCATAATTCATTTAGTTTCCCCATTTCAAAACAGGAGGTTTCTGACGAAACCTCCCTTTTTAATAATTATTATATATTGCCGATTTTTCTGATGAGATACATACACTCATCAAATCCCATAAGCTTCGGCACGGGATAAAGAGGATTTCCTTCTTTGAGAGCTCTCTGTGCAATAGTGGGAACATCTTTTTCGAGAATGCCATCAATATGCTCGGGGATACCCATAGCGGAATTGTATTCTCTGACCTTGGCAATGAAAAGCTGAGCCTTCTGAGCCTGACTGAGTCCGGATGTCTCAAGCCCCGCGATATCAGCAAGCTGAGAGAGTCTCTCGTAAGCAGATTCTCCGTAATAATCAAGAACATACGGAAGAATAACCGCCATTGCAAGGCCGTGAGGGATATGATAGAATCCGCCGAGATTGTGGCCTATAGCGTGAACATATCCTACATAAGCTCTTGTGAACGCCATACCGGCGTAATATGAAGCTTTGAGCATATTTCCTCTGGCCTCAATATTTTTACCGTCATTATATGCAACCTGGATATTGTCAAAAATCAGTTTAACCGCTTTTCTGGCATAGTCCTCGGTGTTTGCAACGTTACTTCTTCCGATATATGCCTCAACCGCATGAGTAAGAGCGTCCATACCGGTTGTAGAAGTTACTTTGGGAGGAAGACCGACAGTGAGCTCGGGATCAAGCACGGCGTATCCGGGGCGAAGCTTGGGATCGTTAATCGGGCATTTCTCGTGAGTTTCCTCATCGGTAACAACAGCCGCAAGAGTAACCTCAGAGCCGGTGCCTGCAGTTGTGGGAACGGCAAAAAGAGGAGGTAAAGGCTTACGGATTTTGAGAAGACCTCTCATCTTGCGAACGCTGATCTTGGGATTCGCAACTCTTGCACCGGCAGCTTTGGCGCAATCCATCGGTGATCCGCCGCCGAAAGCTATAATAGCCTCGCATCCGCCGCCGAGATATGCCTCTTTGGCGGCCTCAATATTCTCAATTGAAGGATTGGGCTGAACATCATCAAATACTTTATATTTAATATTGCTGTTATCAAGCTCTTCATATAAAGAGTCAAGCAGATGAAGACCGGTGAGACCTTTATCCGTTACGATAAGTACACTGTTAATACCCTTTGACTTGATAAGAGCGGGCAATTTTCTTATAGAACCGGGGCCCTCAAGAAGATACGGCTCTTTCCAATTAAAGAAGTTAGTACCCATAACAAGTTTGAAACCTGCCTGATAGGTTCTGCAGACAGCAACTGATAACGGTGATACGGACATCGAAACGCTTCCTTTCATAATGTTTTAACTATTTTATATTAGCACATTATTTATTAATATGCAACAATTTTCGATTCATGTTTTTCCGTGCGGAGTGTCATTGTAATCATAGAATAATTCATCAAAAAGACTGTCGAGACCTTCTTTATTTCCAAAGGCGGCTTTAACAAAAGCCCCGGCGTTCTTAAACATCAGTTTCAGATAAAGCCAGTCGCCGAGATCATCATATTTCCTGGTGGAATTAATCAGATGGTTTTCTTTGAGAACGGTATATTTTTTGCCGAGTTTTTTGCCGTATTTCTTAATCTTTTTCGCTGTATCGGCATCTTCAAAAGCTTTGAGCTCGGTAAATCCGCCGACTGCCTCAAATGTTTTCTTCTCAGCCCAGAAGATACCGCAGTAAAGCCCGGTAAGCCCAAATGAAACACGGCACATGATATCATTGCACCAGAGAGGAAATGAGTATCTCTCAAATCTTATAGGGGCGCCTCCGCCTATATATCTGCCCGATTCAAGCAGAGAAACAGCCTCTTTTATTGTACCCGGAGTCATGCGGTTATCGCAGTCAATTGTCAGAATAATATCACCGGCAGATGCTTTTATACCGTCGTTTCTCACCTTTGCGATACATCTGTCTTCATTAAAAACGACTTTGGAACCGTTTTTTTCAGCAAGAAATGCGGTGCGGTCGGTGCACCGGTTGCACACAACAGTAATCTCAACATCACCGCCGTATACACGCGCTGCTTCTTTTACAGAAGCAATACATCTCTCAACATACTTCTCTTCATTATGTGCCGGTATAACAACCGAAACCGAAGGGAGCATTAATATCACCTCAAAGAATCAAGGGGCTCACAAGGAGCCCCTTTAATTATTCGGATAAGATTATTTATCAAGATTTCTCGTGCACTTGGTAACAGTCTTGAAGACATCCTCAAAGTGATTGAGTGCTTCATCAACAACCTCGTCTGTATCGGCGAGTGAAGTATAAAGACGTGAACCGGCAAGAGTAACGATACCGTGAGCCATATAAGCTGCACCCATCTGCTCCATAGCGACTTTTCTGCGGAGCATTTCAGGCTTTGCCTTGAGCATGGGAATAACGGAATTGGGAAGGAACATTGACGAGAAATCATAGCTCATTGCGCCGGAGCATTCAAGATGGCAGATGGAGCCCTGGTTGTAAGCAACAAACGGAAGTGAATACTTGTCAATAAGTCCCTGAAGGCCGGCAGTGATTCTGTCACCGGCTTTACCTGCTTTTTCGCAGGCATTGGTCTTTTCGATTTCCTGGATTGCAGTGTAACCGGCAAATGCTGAGAGCGGATTCGCCGCGAGAGTACCGCCGACATAAGCTCTCTTCATCATTGTGCCGACACCGGCTGCCATACCGCTGACGAACTCTTTCTTTCCGCCTACGCCGCCTGCCGAGGGATAACCGCCGGCAACGACTTTACCGAATATGGTGAGATCGGGAGTGACGCCGAAGTAACCCTGAGCGCCGCCGAGACCGATACGGAATCCGGTAACAACTTCATCCATGATAAACAGTGCGCCGTATTTGTCGCAGAGCTCACGTACGCCTTTATTGTAATCAAAGTCAACGGGTCTGGTGCCGCTTTCGGGACCAACGGGCTCTACAAGAACAGCCGCTGTACCGCCGCGAAGCTTGTTGACCTTGAGCATCTGCTCAAGCATGTTAAGATCATTGGGTCTGACTTCGTCTGTGGTGCTGTATGCGCCCTTGGGGATGCCGAATGACTCGAGGAAAGCTCTTGAGCCGGGTATCTTGAGGCCGTATACCATCTGATCGGACCAGCCGTGATAAGCGCCGCCGACTTTGATGATTCTCTTATTCTTTGTGGCGTTACGGGCAACACGGATTGCCGCCATAACAGACTCGGTACCTGAACCGAGCATACGGAACATCTCGCAGCCGGGCATATGCTTATTGATCTCTTTCGCAAGAAGAAGCTCAGCCTCATGGAAAAGACCTGTTACGGGGCCGCATTCATTGATAAGTTGAATTGCCTTTTCACGAACGGCAGGATAGTTGCTGCCCAGGATAGTGGGGCCGCCTGCCTGAAGGAAATCAAAATACTTGTTTCCGTCAAGGTCATAGAGATAAGCGCCTTCCGCCTTTGTGATGCAGATCGGGAACGGATAGTTGAAAGCAAGATTGTGCTGAACACCGCCGGGGATATAATTCTTTGCCTCCGTGGTGATTTCTTTTGATTTAGCACACTTGGTTTCAAAATACTCAAGATCCTTCTTGAGCTCTTCATCATCAACACAGTAAATGGGCTGAGAAGTAAGATAATGAAGCTTGTTGTAAATAGGCTGTGCGGGTGACCAGTTTTCGATAGCGTAACCGTTGCTCATGATTATTCCTCCAAATATATTTTTTATTTATTATTGACAATATAAATCAATTTATTAATTGTTTCTTTTAAATCGTCCGCATCGTTGAATTCTTCTTTATTGACCAGTTTTTTAAATATCAGTCCGAAAAATGCTCCCATAACAATCGAGGCAACATCATCTGAAGAAAAACTTTCAAATGATTCGCCGAATCCGCGTGATTCCAGCTCTTTGCTCATAAGTGAAATAATCTTTGAAACAGAACTGTTTCCGTCCGATACAATGCTCTTCATGAGCATCTGACACATAAACGAGGGATACTTATATGTATCATCGGTAAGCTGAGTGAAAAGAGCATCAAGATCAATCTTTCCGTCTGAACATGCTGCAGAAATAATATCATCGATCTCTTCATTTGCAATCTGAGACAGCAGGTCGTCAAGTGAATCGAAGTGAGTAAAGAATGTTGAACGCGAAACATCTGCGCCCTCTGATATTTCTTCAATAGTCACATTTTCTATTCCGTATTTTTCAAACTGCATCTTTGCGCTGTGCTTAAGAGCATTATGTGTTGATTCTCTTTTTCTTGATCTTCGAGTATTATCCATATATATAAAATCAAATCCTTTCATTTCGCATTTTGATTATATCAAACACGATAATAAAAGTAAAGCGTTTTTTATACTCGAGTACAAAAATAAACGTAAATCTACTTTTTGCACAAAAAAGGACCCTGTTTTTTTACAACAGGGTCCGGGTAATCATAATTTCAGGCTATTGTTTTTTCTTTATCGAAAAACGAAGTGAAATTCAGCATAAAGAGAAGAATGTAAGCCGCAGTCATCGGTATATTCTCAATGATGGCGCTCTTGTATCCGAGCACTATAAATACCGCAAGCGCGAGCAGCACAATACAAAAAGCTATAAGCCCGCCGAGGTATCTGCCCTTTTCTTTTTTGGCTTTGCTGATGAGGAATATTACAAGCGGAGCTGCGCAGCATACCGCAAAGAGTGCGGCGCCTGCCCAGTGGCCGAGACAGCGAGGTACGGAGAAATCCTTTTTCTCACCGTAAGAGGGGCAGTTAACCGTGATAAAAATCGCCGCCGAGCCAATTGATCCGAGGATAACTCCGAGTTTGCTGTTATAATCATACTTACGGTAGCAATACATTGTATTGAGGAAAATCGATGCCGAAGCAAGTATTCCCCATCCTCTGAAAAGCCAGGGATATTCAAGGCCGGTCATGCTCGCCGTTATATATGTTACCTTATCAATGAACTGAGCGGGAGTACCGTCGTTTTTTGTAACATCAAGAAGGCCGTACCAGTTTATGTAAAAACATCCGGCTATAAGCAGAATCAGGCAGATGACAGCCGTCACTTTACCGAGCGACTCCGCATAAAGAACTTTTTTGATGTAAACTATAAAGAGAATAAGTGCAAGGCAGGAAACAACTACCCATACAGGATAGAGCCAGTGACGTCCGATCATACCGGTAATATCGGTCTGCAGATAACCGTCAACTGTGCGCTGCGCTTCTGTTTCATAACTTACAAGGACGGTATTCCTCATAAAGAAAGTCATCCATATACCGTAAACTGCAGTGATGACAATCCATAATAAAGCATACCCTTTGGGCATTGTGCGTTTTTCAATCTCAGACATAATCCGTTCCTCCTGTATTTAAATCAGCGGAATAAAGAAAAGCCAGAAATCATTGCCTTTAAAAATCTTCTCAAAAATATCACTGAACCATTTTGTTATTTTAATGAAGAAATTATTAAGATCATACTTAACAAACGAGCTGTCGGCTTTTTTATCGAGCATTCTCGCCTTTTCCATTGCTTTATAAAACTCACGCTCAACACCGAGTGTTTCATCCTGAGACCATTCGCGCTTTGCGATAAGTTCCTTCGCTTTCGCGTAAGCATCGTCAACAGCGGCGTTTTTGCCGGCGTACTCATTCTCATCATATCTGCGTATCAGAGACTCAATCTGAGAAAGATTTCTGTATTCATTGAACTGAGGATATCCACCGTTATCTTTCCTTGCGTCTTTTATTGATTTATCGGTGAGGATTGCGACGCACTGACCTATAACATCATTGACAGATGACTGAAGCTTAAGATGGCTCTGATTTTTTACAAACCATGTCTTATCGGGCAGTGCGCATGAGCCGGCATCGACAAGTCTTTCGGGGTCAATATATGATGCGTCGATAACAGGTTCGTAGTCTTCGCCGAACGGCTGACCGAGCGGAGCAAAAGTCGCTCCCATAGATGTGGATGTTGACTGAATTATCTCATCGGAGCTTTGTTTATAATGCTCAACGGCGGCCGGAAGTTCAAGATTGTATCCCGTGATACAGAATATTTCAAGCCCCGCATCGCTGAGTTCTTTTACTCTCTTCTTAGCGTTAAGCTGAATGTTATAGTATCTGTCGGTCTGCTCTTTGAGCTTTGCGTGCTCCTCATCGGAAATATATTTCGCTGACATTGCAGGGTATTCCGCAGAAGGAACAAGAGCCCACATCGACTGGCAGTTTCTCATCAGCTTCGCGAGCACTTCATTTATTGCTCTTTCAAGCACCTCGGAGAGGAAATCGCTGAATACTTCTTCGGGGATTGCTCTCGCTATCACATTTCCTGCGTAGGCAAGAGCCATATACTCGCTTGCAGCAAGATTAACTATATTCGGAATAAGATCATTGTAAATAACGTTGCCGTCTCCAAGAGTACTCTTTGCGTCCATAAGGTCGCTGAGCAGATATGAGCCGTCTGTTGCACCGGCGGCAATAATGATTCTGTCTATTTCGGATACATCCACATAATCCGCAAGCCATGTATTGGCGATTGTGCCGCCGAGACTGACAAAAACAAGGCTGACTTTATCGTGGCCGGTCTGACATTTAACCATATCGATATACTCGTTGAGACCGGCTGCTGATTCGAGGATATTGCCGAAAGAGGCATATGAATAATAATAAGCGTGGTCAAAACCGGCTTTTTCACAGAAAGCGGAAATATTGACCTGTCTCTCTATGAAATCATACTGATTCTGATACTTTGTGGTCGGCAGAACATTGCCGTCATCATCTTTTGAATATCCCTTGGCATAGCCGTAAGACCTGTCGGGAGTATTCTTGCACTCTTCAAGAGAATACCAGTATTCATCAACGCTGACACCGTTAGCGCGTGTGCCGTCGGGATTGAAATAATGATCTTTGAAGCTGTCGTCAAAAATATCAATAAGTATATCAAGCAAAGCGTCTCTGTCTCTTCTGAGAACAGCCTTCAAAATATCGGGAACGGCGCTCTTGATACGCTCTTTTACCTCAACGGTATCAAACATAAAGCTCATGTCCATTCCTTCGACAATGGGAAAGCCGTCACTGGTCATAATATCATTGCCCTCGGAATCCTGTACATAAGTCTGAGACTGCATGATACCTGGAACAATTATTACCGGGGAATAACCGCATTTACCCCCGCAGTGAGTCTTTACTTCATGATCCCATTTATGCCCCTCTTCCGCGTGTGCCGAAAAGACAAGACCGCCTGAAACAAGACAGAGGCAGACAAAGATACATATAATTCTCTTCAAACTTATTTTCATAGTATTTCCTCCTCAATCTGCATTTTTTAAAGATGGAAGATTCCAGTGAAAAACAGTAGCAAGTATGCGGATAACAATAACGCTTGAAATGCTCACTGCAATAATAACGGTATTGGATAAATCCGTAAGCTCAAATAAACACTGATACACAGAAGCTCCGGCAATGGCGGCAAGAGCGTAAACCTGCTTTTTCAGTATTACCGGGACTCTGCCCGCCATTACATCTCTGAGCACTCCGCCTCCTACAGCGGTGAGAGTGCCGACAAAAATCGAAAGAAACGAATTCTCGGCAAAGCCGCAGATATGAGCGGCGTTAACTCCGGCTACAGTAAAAGCGGCAAGACCGGCAGAATCAAAAATATTAAGAACCTGAAACCACATTTTATTGTGTTCTTTGAATCTTCTGCCGGTAAAATAAGCAACAATAAATGCAGCGACAGAAACAAAAATTGCTATAATTGAAAACAGCGGAACCCTGAACGCGGCAGGCGGCAGGTAGCCGAGAATAATATCCCGCAGAATACCTCCTCCGACAGCGGCGGCAAGGCCGAGCACTACAGCGCCGAGCAAATCAAGTTTCTCGTCAAAAGCGGTTATCACTCCCGTAACGGCAAACGCCGCAGTGCCGATAATTTCAAGTATAAAATAAACTCTGTCAATATCCATTGTTATTTTTTCGATTCTCTTAAATCACGGAAGAAATCACTCAGCAGCAGGGCACATTCATCTGCCATAAATCCGCCGGTGACTTCAGGTTTATGATTATACGGTAAATCAAACAGATTTATAACCGATTTGCACGAGCCGGCCTTACTGTCTGACGCGCCGTAAACGAGCCGTTTTATTCTCGAATTGATAATAGCTCCGGTACACATCGGGCACGGTTCTAGTGTAACAAACATTTCACACTCCCAGAGCCGCCAGCCGCCGAGAGCCTTACACGCCTTGTCAATTGCTTCAATTTCGGCGTGAGCAAGAGCGTTTCTGCTCCCCTCTCTCCTGTTTCGGCCGGAAGAAACGATTTCGCCGTTTCTGACGATAACCGCTCCGACGGGAACTTCAAGCTCAACAGCCGCCGCTTTTGCCTGCGCTATTGCAAGACGCATTATTTCTTCATCGGTCATATTATTTTACATCCCAGATATTCTGAGCATATTCTCTTATGGATCTGTCTGCGCTGAAAATACCGGCGCCGGCTATATTATTAAGCGACATGCGGTTCCAGCTCTCTTTTTCCAGCCACGCGTTTTCAATGTTTCGCTGGGCCTGTCTGTAATCGGCAAAATCAGCAAGAACCATATAGGGATCCGAGTGAATCATTGAATCGGCAATTTCGCGGAAAAATTTGCCCTCGATTCCCCTGTTAATGAATTCAACAACTTCGTGAATCTCGGGGTTGTTATTGTAGTAATTATAAGGATTGTATCCCTGCTTTTTAAGCTCGTTCACCTCGGAGGATGACATACCGAAAATGAATATGTTTTCCTTACCTACGGCATCAAATATCTCTACGTTTGCGCCGTCCATTGTGCCGAGTGTAACAGCACCGTTAATCATGAGCTTCATATTACCGGTGCCACTCGCCTCTGTGCCGGCGAGTGAAATCTGCTCGCTGATTTCAGCCGCGGGCATAAGCGCCTCGGCCTTTGTCACGCAGTAATCCTCAACGAAAACAACCTTGAGATATTTGTTGACCTCGGGGTCATTATCGATAAGCTTTGCAAGATAGCTGATAAACTCAATAATCTTTTTTGCCATGAAATAGCCGGCCGCGGCCTTCGCTGCAAAAATATATGTGTGAGGAATATATTTTCCGTTGGGATTATTCTTTATCTCAAGATACTTCGCGAGAATATTCACCGCATTGAGCTCCTGACGTTTATACTCATGGAGTCTCTTGACCTGCACGTCAAAAAGAGAATCCGGGTTAAGCTTAACGTCGGCGGTCTTGTAAAGATAGTCGGCAAATCTTTCTTTATTTTCTCTTTTTATTTTACCGAGCTTTTCGAGCACAGCGGAGTCATTTTCGAATGCGCGCAGTTTCTCAAGCTCGCTGCCGTCATGAATGAACTTATCGCCGATAAGCTCACCAATACAGGAAGTAAGAGCGGGATTCGCCTGACAGAGCCATCTGCGGTAGGCTATGCCGTTTGTGACATTGGTGAATTTACCGGGCTCAAGCAGATAGAAATCATGAAATACGCTGTCTTTGAGTATCTGGCTGTGAAGAGCGGAAACTCCGTTAACCTTGTGGCATACGGCTACATCGAGGTTAGCCATACGCACGGCGCCGCCTGAAATGACTGCCATTCTCTCCACTCTGCCGGCGTCGCCGGTAAGGTCCCAGACTTTCTTTCTGAATCTGTTGTCAATTTCCTGAACTATCTGATATATTCTCGGAAGCAATCTGCTGAAGAGCTCAACGCTCCAGCACTCAAGCGCCTCGGCCATAACGGTGTGGTTGGTGTATGCGCATACCTGACGGACAACCTCAAAAGCATCATCCCAGCTGTATCCGCACTCGTCAAGAAGGACTCTCATAAGCTCGGGAATTGCAAGAGACGGATGTGTATCATTAATGTGAATCGCGTTTTTCTCGGCAAAATTATCGAGAGTGCCGTAATTTCTGAGATGCCAGGAAACTATATCCTGAACGGAGGCTGAAACCAGGAAATACTGCTGGCGGAGTCTTAAACTCTTGCCCTCCTGATGATTGTCGGCAGGATAGAGGATTTTGCTGATAACCTCTGCCATCGCCTTCTCTTCCATGGCGCGCATATAGTTGCCTTCGTTGAATGAGGTCATATCGATTTCGTCAGCCTTTGCGCTCCAGAGACGGAGAACAGCTACGCCTTCGCCGTCTTTCGACGGAACCATCATATCATACGGAACGGCTTTTACCGATTTTGCATCTTCAATTGAGACATCATGGAGACCGTCATGCCAGCTGTCAACAACTTTCCCTTCAAATTTTACCTCAACGGTTTTTTCCTCTCTGGGAACAAGCCAGACATCTCCGCCGGGAAGCCAGAAATCGGGCATCTCTGTCTGCCAGCCGTCAACAAGCTTCTGACGGAAAATACCGTATTCATAGAGAATGGAATAACCGATTCCGTGATATCCCTCATTTGCAAGAGCATCAAGATAACAGGCGGCAAGACGGCCGAGGCCTCCGTTACCAAGGCCGGCATCCGGCTCGAGCTCATAAAGCTTGTCAAGAGTCAGGCCGAATTTTTTCAGCGCCTTTTCTGCGGTATCGGTAAGACTGAGATTGTAAAGAGTATTCTTGAGGCTTCTGCCCATAAGAAACTCCATACTCATATAGTATATCCGCTTTTCGTGATTCTTTTTGCCCTTTGCATCAAAATTCCTGCGGATTTCCCTGGCCATATCCCTTGAAATGCCCGAAAGCACCTCATAAAACTGCGCATCGGTAGCCTGGGACGGGGTGATTCCGTAAAGATGCGAAAAGCGAGTAGTTATCATTTTTTCAAGTTCTTTGGGTGTGATTTTTTTGCTCATAAGTTTCTCCTGTATTTTAAACATTGGTGTTGATATTATATAATAAATACAGTTGAAATACAATACAAAATATTTATTTTTTTATTTATATATATTTTACTTGTAAAATTATTTATTCTATATTAAAATAATTTAGAATATACATTATCAAAGGTGAAACTATGAACAGCGGCTTCAATCAATCAAACAATAATAATACGGCCTATCAATATACTGATTATAATCAGGAAAAAATACTGAAATCCCGCGGTGAAAAGAAAGCAATAAAAATCATCGGTTCTGTATCGGGCATTTGCGTAATTGCTTATGTTTTGCTTCAGAACGCCGTTGCTTTACCGATTCTTTTCTTTCCCGCCCTTGCTGATCTCTTTAAAAATTCTAATGAATTCTATTATTTATTTACCATTGCGGCATCTGTTATAGGTCTGTTTGTTCCCTTCATAATCGGAGGCAACTATCTCAAAAAAAGAACCGGAACAGAGATTTATTATTTTGATGCTCCGAAAGACGGAGCCCTGGCCGTATTATCAATACCGATGGGGTTTTTCGCCTGTCTTATAGGGAATGTTCTTACCGGTTATTTTATAGCCTGGATGGAGAGCATAGGCCTTAAGCTTACTTCGCCTGATTTCAATTCTCCGAAGACACCGTCTTCAATTATCCTTTACACAATCGCAATCGCAATCGTTCCCCCTCTTGTCGAAGAACTTGCTGTCAGAGGATGTATAATGCAGCCTCTGCGCAGATACGGAGATTTATTTGCAATTGTAGCTACATCGGTATTATTTGCCGTTCTTCACGGAAATCTTGTTCAGGCTCCGTTTGCTCTGTTTGCCGGTCTTGCTTTCGGATATATCTGCTGCATTACCGGATCTCTCTGGCCTACGGTAATAATACACTGTATCAACAACGCTTACTCTGTTTTAGATTCAGTTTTAACCTCAGGCGCTGTAATGGAAGACAAAGCAGAATATATAATGGTTATGACTCAGTATTTTTTCATCGGACTCGGAGCAGTTTGCACTCTCGCATTCTTTTACAGAGCTCGCAAGCTTAATTACAGGCTCAGGAAATCCGATACAGTCATCCGTGCCGGAGAAAAGACGGCCGCTTATTTCCTGAATATACCTATGATTATAGCGCTGATTATAATGCTGATTGTTACATCACAATATATTAGCCTTATGAATTGATATGCAGATTAAAAAGAACGATATTATTGAACTGAATATTGACTCTTGTACTCTAGACGGAAACGGTATCGGTCGGTTTGAGGGTCTTGCGGTATTTGTACCGTGCTCAGCTCCCGGCGATTTACTCAAAG
>CADBOL010000300.1 GCA_902796295.1 Oscillospiraceae bacterium | reverse complement strand
CGGCGACTATACAATGTATATCTTCACCAAGCTCAGCAAAGATGTTAAAACCTACGATGAATCTGCGGGCAATATGACCGCTTCGGCAATCAGCGGCAACAAAGCTGCGCTGTTCGGCGTCGGCGGTCTCGCAATCGGTCTGATAATCGGTGCTCTCGGCACTGTTATGATTAAAAAGAAGAAGGAGAAGGTATAATGAAAACCCTCAAAACTGTAAAAGCCGCCATCGCGCTCGTGCTGACGCTGACAACGGCGTTACTGTCATATACGCAGGTATTTGCACAGCCGGTTATAGAAAAATATCTGTCCGAGGTATATGTTGCCTACGGTAAGGATGAAGCTTCGGCGAAAAAAGTTCTCACAGACAAGGGCTTTATTCCGCTTGAAGAAAATCTCAATGAAGCCGGCGACACCTATGTCATGCTCGGATACAAGACCACAAGCGACATACGCGAAGCTGTCACCGACCTTGCAGTTATGAATATGCGCGGCGATTACAGCATTGAGGATTACAAATCATTTCTTAAAGCGCAAAAGACTCAGATTGCGGAATTTCTCGGTGAATTTATGTCAACGGTCAGGGAATACCGTCAGAATCTGAAAAACAATAAAAGCAAAGCAATCGTTGCCCGTGAAATCCTCAACAATTACATTGACGACGATACCGGAATGAAGATGGGCGACCTGCTTAACAGCGAGACGCTGCAAGATAAAGTCGGTATTGCAAAAAGCATCGGGGCGGAAAACCCGGACAAACTCCCCGACCTTATCACGATACTGATGCAGGGCAACACTCAGGTTATTAAGTCAATCGAAGTCCTGCTCACCATGGCGGCGGATACTGCCGAAAACACCTGGCTTGACCGTCTGGCAGAGACCGATTATGACACGCTGCTTGATAAAACTGCCGCGGAACGCCCCGAGCTAAACACCGACACCAAGGTTCAGCAGTACCTCGACAACCTCTATGAGGATGACGCGGCAGCCGTTGCTCCGGCTATGGAAGAACTCCGGGCGAAGCTGACGCAGTATGACCAGATGGTCAAAAAGGCTTCAAATCCGCAGAGCACATGGAATGTAATGTATGAGAGCGCTCAGGCTAAGAAACTCCTCGAAACGGAAAAGTGGGTTTCCGTCGGCGTTATCTATGAAGGACTGAAAGCTTATGAGGGCGGCAATTATAAAAAAGGCGAGCTGCTTGCCTATTTCATGAAAAATGCTCAGGCCGATGACGTTGAATATTACTATCCGATGATTGCCTCCCTTTCGGAAGGCCAGCGCTGCGGCCTGCCGTTTATCGGGCTCCAGAATCTTTTCAGCTATTCCTTTAACGATGAGCAGAGCTGGAAAAAACTGAGGGAACAGAATAAAGAGAACTTCGGTTCGCCCGAGGATATCTCCGTTTATACCAATATCGACAGGGATATTTACAAGGATGACGGCTCCATCGCGCTGACTGATTCCGCCGCGAAGGCCAAGACGGTTGACGGCGCAGGAACCACCGGTGACAAGGATGAGCAGTTTGATATGCTTACCCGCATCACCCAGATAAGCTGGGCAGCAACGGGTATCGCGACTGCCGGAACTCTTTTTTCCAAATACATTACAAATGTTCTTACAAATAATGCGATAAATCCCGGCGAACTCGGGGACCTTATCACAGACTTCAGCGGGTGGAAGGAAGATGTTGAATACGCAATAAAATATTCGAGTGAGTTGCAAAACTTCAAGTCCACTTATTGCGAAATTGAATACGCTGATAAAGTCACTTTGGTAACCCAGGCGCATTACGGTTATGTTATCGCAAACACCCTGGTTATGATAACGGTCGTTATGGCGGTCATAACTGCGGTTATCACGGTTATTGACGCGCTCACCGACAAAACAGCGGAGCAGCTTCCGATCCCGAAATATATTGTTGACCGCCGCACCGAAGTTGACGGCACCGCCTATACAATCAACTACAAGGCCGCGGAATGCAACCGCGGGGAATTCTTCGGCGACGGTTACAAGAAACAAACAGGCAGCTGCGCCGATCTCAACGCCGACGAGGGCAAGCAGTGGCTGGTGCTCTATGTTTCCAAAAACTCGAAGGCGGGCAATCCCCTTAAGCCCGAGTTCGCATTCACACACGAGGCTTACTCAAAGCCCGGCTTTGACGGAAACCTGCATATCATCGGCGAAAAAGGCGCGGTGAATATTGAAGACATTGCGTTCAAGGATTATTCAACCTTCAGCGAAACAAAACAAAGCTTTTTCGGCTACGAGGTGCTGTGCTTAGTCTACAGATACCACGAAGAAACCAAGACTTATGATGAGAAGTCGGGCAATATGACCGCTTCCGCAATCAGCGGCAGCAAATCTGCTCTGTTCGGCATCGGCGGCCTTGCGCTCGGCGCAATTCTCGGAATTGTATGCACAAGTCTTCTGAAGAAAAAGAAGAAAACCGAGGCATAATAATTTACAAATTATCCGGAGGTTAAAATGAACAAGGCCTCAATTAATCACAGACAAAAAGGATTACGGCTCAGAATGGTTTTCTGCGCCGCCCTGATCATTGCGTTGCTTACTGCATCGCTGCCGCTCGGTATTATCGCGGCGGCTGACGGCGCCTTTTTTGTAAATCTTTATAAGCCGAAAATCAATTATAAAATTGAGATAACATCCGAATCCAAAGCATCCGGCTGGAACAGCGCCTCCCTGAAGCTCGGCTGCAGGTCGGACGGCGGCAAAGCGGATAAACTGACCTGGGATATCAAGAGCGATATGGAAAAAGGCGAGACGTTTTCAAAGACCTTCGAGATGGGTGACGATGTCCCGTTCCGTCTGAGAATGTATCTTGATTTCGGCGGCGGCTTCACCGTGCGCAGCCACAAAGGCAGAATCAAGTTCTACGCGGACGGCGAAGAGATTATGAACGAGGAATACAAAGCCCAGTCATACCCGTTCAACAGCTCTGACGAAACGATTGATTTCGGCATTTACGGCGTTTCGCCGACGATTGTTATCGGAGCAAACGGCTCGCAGGATGTATATACCACCGTGAAAAAAGCCTGGAATGCGGCGATGAAGCAGGATGGCTGCACGGTGATGCTCTGGGAAGGGAATTCGACCGTTGCCGGCACTCTTGAAGCCACAAGGAATGTGACACTTGACTTTAACGGTTACCTGCTGGCAAACTCTGAGCCGGGGCCGCTCTTCCACGTCAAACCCGGAGGCAATCTTAAACTGATTGATTCCGATCCGGATTGTGATACGGGCGAGACTTTTATCGCCAATCTGGGCGCGAAAGACGTCGAAGAAGCAGAAAGCCGCACTTACCGTCTTAAAGGCGGCGGAGTTTATCACGGCGGTTCTCAGGAGAGCGGCGGCGCTGTTGTGATTGAAAAAGACGGTTCTCTCTCCGCCTCGGGCTGCACCTTTACCGACTGCCATTCGGGCGAGGGGAACGGCGGCGCGATTTTCTGCGAGGGCAAACTTCAGTTAAACGGCACAAAGTTTATCTCCTGCACGGCGCTGGAGGGATTCGGCGGCGCAATCGCTTTTGAAGGCGCGCCCGAAGTCAGTCTTGAAAATCTCACTTTCGAAAGATGCGCCGCGGATAACGGCGGAGCCATAGGTACAGGCAACATAAAGGGTGACCCTGTCATTTCCGCCTTCAGTAACTGCAAATTCAATTACTGCCACTCAAGCGTTTACGGCGGAGCCGTTTATTTTGCGGAGGGTATGAGTGTGACAGCCGATAAGCTCACATTCAATAACTGCGCGGCGGAATGGGGTGGCGCTGTATATCACACCGCCGAGAAACCTTTCACGCTCAACGACTCAAAAATCGAAGGGTGCTCCGCCAAATTCGGCGGCGGTCTGTGTTACAGGGATGCCGGCGAGATGACGCTGAACAATGTTGAAATCAGCAAGTGCGCGGGGAATGAAAACGGCGGCGGACTTTATTTGATTCCGTCATTCGCGTCCGGCGCGAAGAACAGCTCAAATCTGAATATTTCAAACTGCGATATTCACGACTGCACGGCGAAGAAAAACGGCGGCGGTGTGTGTGTTGAAGATGACGGTGACACGGACGACACAAACAAGGTGCTCTTCCGCGGCACGAAGATCCGCGGCAATCAGGCCGAAACCGGCGGAGGAATGTATGCGGAGTCCTATTTCGTTTATCTGATTGATTCCTCTGTTACCGGAAACCGGGCGACCGGCAAACACGGCGGCGGAATATATGTTGATTCGATGAGAGATATTGAAGTCGCAGGTGAAATATCAATCCGTGACAACACCGCCAAAGGCGAAACGGACAATCTCTGCCTGCAAAACGGCACGTTCTCCTCCGCCAAGATCTACAGCGGCGGTTTATATGACGGCTCCTATATCGGAATCAGTTCAACCGCCAACAGCAAATCAACCATAGGTATTAACTTCAGTCAGGTTCAGGCGCTGAAATTCCTGCACGCGGACGAAGGCGGGCGCACGCTCACAATGGATAACACAAGAGAGGTCGCAACACCGCTGTTTGCGTCCATGATTTCACAGCGCGCCTCACTGGCAATCATCATTGTCGGAGTTGCGCTCATAGCCGGAGTAACCTGTGCGCTTATTGTAAGAAAAAAGAAGAAGGAGGGCAGGACCAATGACGGAACAAACTGAAAAGACCTTGATAAGTAATCCCCAAAAAGCGATCAGAAAAATACTTTTTGCATTTCTCGCCGTCGCGCTTGCCCTGCTTATCGGCTTTATCGCGCAGGTTCAGCTTATCGGACATTCTCTTGATAATGAAAGTCAGGAGCCGCCGGAGTATGTGGGTGAGGTGCGCCTATATCAGGGCAAAACTCTCAGTGAAGCGGTTGAACGCTGCAAAAAAGACGGCTTTATTCCCGTTAATGAAAACCTTAACGAAGGCACCGATTTTGACGCTGTTGTCATCGGCTATATCCCCACGAAAAATGAGGAAGAAGCAACAACAGATATCAGAATGATGCAGATGACGTCCGGTTTCAGCACTGTCAACTACGCAGAGCTGGTCGAGAGACAGTATCCGGGTGTGGACGATATGATAAACGATGAGTACAAAACCATCGTGGAATTCAGAGAAAAAGTAAGCAGCGGCAGCTATAACGCGAAGATTGCGCTCGATTACCTCAATCTCTTTAAAATACCCGAGTATAATATGAATCTCGGCGACTATTATATCAGCGACAAGCTCGACAGGGCGATGCTCAAAAAGCTGTTTCTGCAAACTGCGGCAACCGTCAGCACAACGTCATACGGTATGCTTGCGCTCGGCGTATCGGACTGCTCCGAAAGCAACTGGGCAAGCCGGGTTTACAGCAACAAGGATATTCTCGACGTCGGCGGTGATGAGGAAGACAGCGTTGACGCCGGAACAAATCCGTTTGCCGAGCTCGATAAAAAGTATCTGTCCGGCGCCGAAAGTCTGGTAACCGTATTGCACGATTTCGCAACGCATTATCAGAACGGCGCTGCGCTGGTGGCCGAAAACGGCGGAGACTATTCGGTTCTCAACCCAGATGAAATGTCTGAAAAGGAAATGAACGAGCGGGGCGGCGACGCGCTTTATATAGCGGCGCACGATACGCTTAATCAATATAAATTTGACGATAACACTCTTCTGGGCGACTGGCTCGTCGAAATGGGATGCCTCACGCTCAGCAACAAAGCGGAGCTCAGACAGCTTTATCCGCTTATCGCTTCGATGAGCTTCGGCCAGATTATCACAACACAGATGGTCGGCATACAGACCTGCGTATGCTATCTTAACGATCTTTCCGAGGGAGAGAAAGATTTTTCAAAGAAAATCAAAGAGGCAAAGGAAATCTGCCAGAATTACGACAAAACAGAATCAATCTCGGTATGGTCGGGTGTTGACCAGAAGATGTTTGAGCAGGACTGCGCCGTCACAGGCGACGCCCAGCGTTACACCAACCTCAGAGACACAGCGGATAATCTGGTGAAACAAAACAGGGCAATTCAGGTGCTCGAGGCTATTTCCTCCGCATGTTCGGTTATTATGAAGGTTGCCGGCGGTATTGCGGCAGTCGCAGCGACTCCCCTGATGCTTGCCGGCTGGTTTGAAAGTATTGCGCTGTTTTGCTGCCAGCACTGGACCATCGGCTTCATTTTCTGTGCGCTCGGCAAAATTGCCGCATATATCGGCGCCGCCAACACGCTTCTTCTGGTAGTGATTCTCATCATCATGCTTATTGTGTTCCTGTATGAATGCTTTAAGCCGGAAAACGATGACCTTGATTACACAAGCATCCCGCTTGTGACAATGGATCTGAGTGTTGATAATAACAATTCTGAAAAGAGGGGACTTCTGCGATATGATCTGATCAAGAACCCCGATGGCCGTGCGGACCTTAACGCCTACGATGGCAAACAGTGGAACGCGCTTTATACCTCTCAGAATGACGAGGCGGGCAAACCGATACAGATCGTGAGCGGCAAAGAGCCCTTTAAAGTTCAGAAAAACAACTCGGGAAGCCCTGCCGGCTATAAACCGGTCAGGAATTTTAACGAGCTTTACGCTGCGAATCTCAACGCAAATGTCCGGGAAGAAGACGCTCCTCAGATTTATCTGTTCTATTCCTCCGGCGAGGCGGGCGGCACTTCGCAGGTGAAAGAAACCGAAGCGCCTCAGGAAGAGAACACGCCGGAAGCTTTTGACCCGAATGAGAAACACACATATATCGCCTCGCTCTATCTTTCCTGCGAAAAAAGCGAAACAGAAGCGAAGCTCAAGCTGACGCAGAAGGGTTACAATGTCATCGACGTTAACCTTTCTCCCGATGTCAAGACATACAGTAAATACGGATCCAAAAGCGTAAACACATATACCTATCTCGGTTACACCATTACAACTAATCCCAAAGCGGCGGTCACCGATATAAGAATGGTAAAAATCAGATCGACCTCGCAGGCGGTTATGTACGGCACGGTAAAATACACGGCTGCCGGCTATGATGCGCTCAATAATTCTATCTGCTATTCAAAGGACCCCAATGCGGGCTCGCCGATTCTTGCCGATGAAATACAGGTTGCAAGAAGTTTCGGAGAAGCCAAAAAAGGATATGAACCCGTCTGCTATTTAGGCGGCACGGTTTACAATTTCGATTTCGGCGAAGATGACGAAGAGTGGGAAAACGCAAGATATATCTATTTCTCACCGAGCGAAAAATACACCTCCGGTCAGGAATATATTTCGGGCATCTTCTTCGTCAGCGGTGCAGATGCAAATGAATCCGGCTGGTCGCTTGAAGACTACGCCGAAAAGCTCGGCGGCAAGCTGCTCGGCAAAGAGGATTTCACAAAAGGCAGGCGTTGGATAAAAACGGTTGCCTACGGAAGCTCCGGTACAGATTATTATGTTGAAAATCTGCAGACATTTCTCTGTTATACCACGACTTATAATCCGAAGCGCGCGCTTTATGATGTTCAGTTTTACGCGGGTACTCCACGGATGCAGAATTTCGTGACAAATCTCTCGGCTTATACTGGCAACAGTGAATCAAACTACGCTCAGACGGGCTACGGGATTACTTCGGTCTTTATGCAGAGCTGTAAAAAAATGGGTAAACAGTCAGGCAAAACGATCAAAGATCAGTTGTATCATTATGAAGTGAATAACTACGATGATTTCACTGTCTCATCGGGCGAGCAGTTTGATTGTGAGAAAAAAGAAGTGGATAATATTATCCCCGGTGTTAAGTGGAAAACGATTATCAGCCAGCCCCGTATGCTCTACGGCTGCGGATACAAAGAGGGCTATTCGCCCCTTCGCCCGGGCGATCTTGTCCTCAGCGGCAGCGCCGAAGCTCCCGCGGGCTTCGCGTCTATCCAGGATGTCAGATTCCCCTATGAAAAGAAGTCGCTGAATCTTGCGTATTATTACAGCGGGAAGAGCGATGTCTGCACACCGGCATACCTCTATATCAACCGCGCGGCACCCGTCAGGGGAAAATACATTGCCTCTGTCAGGGCTGCTATCTATAACCCCGATCCGAAATGGAATGAAGACGAGCGCGAAGCGAATAACGCTTTCTCCAATGATTCCTGTTATATTGCTCTTGCCGGTTCAACGACGGAGCTTATCAATACCAGCCTCGCGCTTCTGCCCGGCGATTCGTGGCTTGATACTCCCGGCTATGACGGTAACAGCGGAATTAAGGATCTCGGCCCGATTGAATACAATTCAAAGGCCGCCTATATCGGCGTTACTTATACAGATAACCCCTCAAAGGCAATTCACGGCATCATCCGCTTGAGAGCGCATGACGGCGTAAAGCCCGCCGAAACGATGACGGTAAACGGCGCAAAGTATACGCTTGTTGAGAATGTTCTCTCAAAGGAGCCCATTCCTTTCACCTCGCCCAACTTACGGCAGTATTATCTTTATACAACCACAAGCTCGGGCGGCAGCTCCACAGGCGACCCGATTACGGAAATCAATATTTCGCCGAACATTTTTGAGCCCGATATGTCAACAGTGCTGACGGTCGATCACGGCGACATTGATGCGCAGAAGGATTTCTACGGCAATGTAACTCAGGCAGGGGAATATGTATTGCCCGCCGGAGACACAAACGATACGCTGTATATCCACACCAAAACAAACGCTTCCCTTACCGGTATCGACAGCTTCTTTGTCGGCGTGGGCGACTCAGACACGGAGGCGATGAAAGACCTGCTCACCCAGGGCGCAACCTGCTATCTGCCGCTCAATCTCAATGAGGGCGCCGGCACAAACGCGTGCGTTTATATCGGCTATCATTACTATAATCCGGATTATGTAAACACTAAGAGAACCAAGTATTATATGGAGAGCGCGGTCAAGGACCTTTATGTTTACGAGGGCGAGAATCCCCCGAAGCGCATAACGGTTGACGGCCGCAAATACACGCTCTGCGGCGACCGCAATCTGAATTACGGCACGGACGGCAAGCCGATGTATCTCTACCAGACAACGGCTATGATTAATGATAAAGACAAAGCAAATGCGTCTTATATCACCAAAGTCGGCGCGGCGCAGTATGACAGAGTGCCTGCCGATATTGCCGAATACAAGTGGGAAAACCTCCTGACCACCGACAACAAACGCATTAACCTCAATGAGGGTGTGAGAGGCTTTGACCTGAAAGATGACGAGCAGCACCTCAGAGATTCCAGAGTATATGTGTTTG
Organism: Oscillospiraceae bacterium; assembly: GCA_902796295.1. GTDB lineage: Bacteria > Bacillota > Clostridia > Oscillospirales > Acutalibacteraceae > CAG-177. The sequence continues at coordinate 922 of CADBOL010000300.1, read as the reverse complement.
TTCACCGCAACGATAACTATGTTAAACCGGAAGCGGTCATAACCGGCGGATATACCACGGATACAACCACATTCGGCGATGTTGTGCTGAATAAGAAGTAAATCTGTTTGATTCATTGAAAAAATACAATTAATCCCGGAGGAATAATATGAAAAAGATTATACCCGTTCTGCTGATAATCGCCGTGCTCCTCTCTTTCTGCTCCTGCAAAGGAAAAGAGACCGCAGGCTTTTCGGACCAGACAAAACAGGCTGTTTCCGACTTTGTTGCCATGTACGGCAAGGACAGCCCCGGCTATAACGGCGACGCCTATGTCGTGAGCGATTTTGACAACACGACATCCGTGTTTGACATCACTTATCAGACGATAGTCTGCCAGCTCGAGCGTATGGCTTTCGCAATGCAGCCGGAGGAATTCGAACTCGCGGTTTCCTCGGAACTTGATCTCAATGCGGATTCTAACGCGGACTGGGTTGCCGATGTCACAACCGCGTATTCAAACCTCTGGGAAAAATACGGCCCGTTCACGGCCGCGGGCGTGGATGACGAAACAATGAAGACCATGCAGTCCGACGCGTGGTGGAAGGAATTCGCGACCAAGATGCGCGCCTTCCTCTATCACGTGGAAGACACGACTCCCGAAGAGGTCAACTATGTATGGATTCTCTACTGGTTCTGCGGAATGACTCCGGACGAGGTTTATCAGCTCTTCTACCGCTCCTGCAGCGAAAACGAGAAGGTTGAAACGAAGTCGGTCGTATGGACCTCTCCCAAGGAAATCAAGTCGAAGCTCGGAGTGATCGAGTGCGCTCCCTTCCAGATGGGCATATCCGTTACGCAGGATGTTAAGGATATGTTCAAGGCGTTCCACGACGGCGGTATCGACGTGTGGATCTGCTCGGCATCTCATCTTGACGGCGTT
>CADBOL010000299.1 GCA_902796295.1 Oscillospiraceae bacterium | reverse complement strand
ACAGATATACATAGTATATTATAAAATAATATAATGAAAGTATCAAGAGTTTATACAATCATTTTTTACGGAAAAGAAGTTTTTTTGAGGTTTATCTCTTTTGAAAGGAGCATTAACGCAAAAACGGACCGCCGAAGCGGTCCGTTTATAGTATATCAGTACGGATATACAACCTCGCACATCTTTTCATCGGCAGTGTCATAACGCCATTCACCCTTATAAAAATTCCTGCCGCGGACTATCACCTCATTGTCATATACCTCGACCTCGACGCCGACACCGCTCTCATCATAAATCTCATTGTCGCCGTTTCCGGCAAGCTGCGTCAGACGCGGCAGATAGATTTCCGGGTAGCCGTCATTATGGAAAGACCAGAATAAATACAGCGGCATATGCGTGTGGCCGACAAAGCCGAAAACACTGTGTTCTCTGTTGAATGCGGTCAGAATATCCGTAAGGCGAGATGAGGGATTGCCGTCTGCATCCTCGGCATCATCCGAGGGGTAATGTGAAAAGACAAAAACCGGTTTATCGCCTTTGGCCGCTTCGGCAAGCACACCTTCAAGCCATTCATACTGCTCATCCGAGATATACATTCCGTAAACTCCCTGCGACTCCGGGCCGAGCACTATGAAATAATATCCATCAATCACCTCATAATAATAGGGATGCTCAAGCTGTCTGCCGAAGAAAGCTCCGGTATAGTCGTACCACCGGCTCTGAAGCGTTTTGTAATCCCCTTCTCCGTTCCCGAGATCGTGATTGCCGATTACAGGCAGTATCTTCTCATCCGGGAGAATTGCTGAAACAGCTCCGTGAAAAAGGAGGTTTTCAATATTCTGACAGTTCATGGTGTTGTCGCCGAGAAAAACGACGGCATCGTTGCCGCTTTTGTTTCTCTTCACATTCTGAAGTGAATTCGCGAAAACTTTATACCGGGCATAATTGTTGCCCTCAATATGAGAATCCGAAAGAACGGAAAAATTGAGCCTGCATGTTTCGGGAGATTTGACATCATACTGCCCGGTATTCCCCTGCCCCGCCGGAATGAGCATGAAAAAGGTTATTACAGCCGCAACAGCTCTCAGGAAAAAGGATTTCATTAAATAACAGCCTCCTGCCCATGTGATAAAATGATTATACCGCCGCAAAAGGAAAAATGCAAGGATATGAAACCGGAAGCGAGATGAAAAAACTGCCGCAACGGGCAAAAAGCCTTTGCAGCAGTTTTGAATATTATGCGGTTTTCAATCAGACCAGCTCAATGATGCACATTTCGGCTGCATCGCCCCTGCGGGGACCGGTCTTAATTATGCGGCAGTAACCGCCGTTAACATCATTGTATTTGGGAGCTATCTCATCAAAGAGTTTCTTGACAACGTCCTCTTTGGTAACGTATGCCATAACCTTGCGCTTTGAATGAAGGGAATTATCTTTAGCAATGGTGATCATTTTCTCAGCCATTGCGCGAACTTCCTGAGCTCTTGTAACGGTAGTCTCTATTCTGCCGTTTTCCAAAAGATATGTGACAAGGCCTCTGAGCATCGCCTTGCGATGGTCGCTGGCGCGACCGAGCTTTCTGGTTCCGGGCATTTAGTTCACACTCCTTGTTAGTTGGATTGTACGCTTATCTCAGTCATCGTCTCTGCGAAGGTCAAAGCCGAGCGAATTGAGCTTGGCAACAACTTCGTCAAGAGACTTTCTGCCGAGATTGCGGACTTTCATCATTTCTTCTTCGGTCTTGGTGATCAGATCGCCGACCGTGTTATACTGGGCTCTCTTTAAGCAATTGAATGAGCGCACAGACAGGTCAAGTTCCTCAATGGTCATCTCCAGAACTTTTTCCTTCTCGTCATCCTTCTTAGTAACCATAACCTCAGTTTCATAGGCCTCATCCGATAAGGTCCTGAAGAGGTCGAGATGCTCGTTGAGAATCTTGGCGCCAAGAGAAACGGCTTCCATCGCCGTGATGGTTCCGTTTGTCCACACCTCAAGCGTAAGCTTGTCGTAGTCGGTTACCTGACCTACACGTGTGTTCTCGACTGTGTAATTCACCTTGGGTACGGGTGTGTAGATAGAGTCAATTGCTATTACGCCGATAATCGGCTTGAGAAGCTCTTTATTTCTTTCAGACGAAACATATCCTCTGCCCATATCGCAGGTGAGCTCCATATTTACATGAGCATCCTCGTTGAGAGTCGCTATGTGAAGCTCGGGGTTAAGGATTTCAACCTCGGAATCCGTCTTTATGTCGCCGGCCGTGATTTCGCCTTCGCCCGATGCGCTGATATATATGGTCTTGGGATCCTCGCCGTTAATCTTAAGTATAACCTGCTTGAGATTAAGAACGATTTCCGTTACGTCTTCTTTAACTCCGGGGATAGTGCTGAATTCGTGAAGAACGCCGTCAATTTTAACGGAAGTGATGGCGTATCCGGGCAGCGAGGAGAGAAGCACTCTTCTCAGACTGTTTCCGAGCGTGTTGCCGTAACCTCTCTCAAGGGGCTCAACAACAAATCTTCCGTATCTACCGTCGGCAGTGATTTCGGCAGTATCAATTCTGGGCTTTTCGATACCAATCATTTCAAAACCCTCCTTATAAAAGGCAGGAACAATTCCTGCTGAATGCATTCAAAAAAGTAGCCGAATAACAGGTCTGTGTATGCCCGTAAAGGGCATAGCACATGGCACTGATTATTTCGAATAAAGCTCGACAATAAGATGTTCCTCAACCTCAAAGTCGATGTCATCCCTCTGGGGCATGGCAACGATTTTGCCTGAGATACCATCTTCGCCTTTTTCAATCCACTTCGGGATAAGAACTACGGGTGAGTTCTCGCCGGTGAGTGAAGTGAAGAGAGCGTTTGACTTGCTCTTTTCGCAGATAGCAATTACTTCACCGGGCTTTACGAGATATGACGGAATGTCAACGCGCTTGCCGTCAACGGTGAAATGACCGTGATTTACAAGCTGTCTTGCCTGACGGCGGGTAGCTGCAAATCCAAGACGGAAAACAACATTGTCAAGGCGGCGCTCGCAGAGGATGAGGAGGTTTTCACCTGCTTTACCCTGCATCTTGGTTGCCTTCTCGTAATATGAAGCAAACTGCTTTTCAAGAATGCCATATACAAACTTAACCTTCTGCTTCTCGTTATACTGAACGGCATATTCGGATTTCTTTCTTCTCATCTGGCCCTTGGGGTTGCGGTTTGTTTCCTTACCTTTATAACCCATAACTGCCGGAGAAAGGCCGAGTGCCTTACAACGCTTAGCGATAGGCTGCATATTTCTTGCCATATTCAATAATCCTCCTTCGCTGAATTATACACGTCTTCTCTTGGGCGGGCGGCATCCGTTATGAGGAATGGGAGTAACATCCTTAATCATGTTGACTTCGAGACCTGCGGTCTGAAGTGCTCTGATTGCCGCTTCACGTCCCTGACCGGGGCCCTTAACGTAAACTTCAACAGTCTTCATGCCGTGATCGATAGCAATCTTGGCGGCTGTCTCAGCTGCTGTCTGAGCTGCAAACGGTGTTGACTTCTTTGAACCTCTGAAGCCCATCTCGCCTGCGCTCGCCCATGAAACAGCGTTGCCCTGAGTGTCGGTGATAGTAACGATGGTGTTATTAAAGGTGGATTGGATATGGGCTGCACCGCGCTCAATATTCTTGCGCTCGCGGCGTTTGCGGGAACCTGTAGTTTTCTTTGCTGCTTTAGCCATGATATCCCTCCTTGATTATTTCTTCTTGTTAGCGATGGTCTTCTTGGGACCCTTGCGTGTACGTGCGTTTGTCTTTGAACGCTGGCCTCTTACGGGGAGACCCTTGCGATGACGGACTCCGCGATAGCAGCCGATTTCAATAAGTCTCTTGATATCAAATGCTGTCTCTCTGCGAAGGTCACCCTCTACCTTGAGGTTGTGGTCGATATACTCACGAAGCTTTGAAACGTCATCTTCGCTCATATCCTTAACCCTGAGGTCGGGATCAACGCCGGTTGCTGCAATAATGTCGCTTGCTGTTTTACGACCTATGCCGTAGATATATGTGAGAGCGATTTCGATTCTCTTATCTCTGGGCAGGTCTACACCTGATATACGCGCCATTTGTCAGTTGCACCTCCAAATTCGGTTTCGTCGGGATTAACCCTGACGCTGTTTGTGCTTGGGATTT
>CADBOL010000298.1 GCA_902796295.1 Oscillospiraceae bacterium | reverse complement strand
GCGGATATATAAGCCGGCGCCGCGCGGCATCTGCCGCGCGGCGCACTTTTCGCTGAATTGATTTTAAAAACGTGTATTGATTTATTTTATTCTCACACCGGTAATGAGAATATGAATTCGGTGTATTCGCCGACTTCGCTGCGGGCATTGATATGGCCGCCGTGGAGCTCGACGATAGTTTTGCAGAGGTAGAGGCCGAGGCCCGCGCCCTTGACATCGAAGCTTCTGGATTTATCCTGCTTATAGAATCTTTCAAATACCTTGTCAAGCTCATCGGCCGGGATTCCCTTGCCGCTGTTTCTGATTTTTATGATGACCTTTTCGGCGTCGCGCTTGGAGCTGACCTCGATATAGCCGCCCGCGGGCGTGAATTTTACGGCGTTGTCAATCAGATTGTATACGACCTGGTTTATCATATCCTTATCGGCAAAAATCTCATTTTTGTCGATAACATCAAGGCCCTTTATCTCGATATTTTTCTCGTCAATCTTCTGCTCAAATGTAAGAAGCGTACGGAATATCATTTCGCTGATATCGAAATTCACGGGCTTGATATCAAGCTTGCCCGCCTCAATCTTGCTGAGGTTGAGCATTCCCGTAACAAGTCTAGAAAGCCTCTTGACTTCGTCGGAAACAATTTTGAGATAAACGCCCTGCTCCTCTTTCGGAATGGTTCCGTCGAGGATGCCGTCAATGAATCCGCTTATGGATGTCATCGGCGTTTTGAGCTCGTGAGAGACGTTTGAAACAAAGCTCCTCCTTGATGATTCAAGGTCGGCGAGATCCTTTGCCATGCTGTTGAAGGATTCCGCGAGCTCGTCAATTTCTGTCCTTGACCTGCTTGATACGTTTATTCTCTGCGAGAAATCACCGTTTGCGTATTGCTTCGCCGCGCGCGACATCTGGCGCAGGGGTTTTACCATATTGAAAGTGGAGAGGTAAACGAGGATAAATGAAAGAATAAACGAAAGCAGGAATGAAAACAGGAAGAGAACAAATATGGTCCTCACGTAGGGGAAAAGGCCCTCGACAATCGGCTTTGTGCCTATGACTGCGCCCCTGAAATCACTGCCGTTCATTATGGGCTTTGCAACGATGAAATTCTGATTGACAAGCTGACCGTTGAGGTCACCGCCATTTGAGGTGTATGTTTCGCCCTTTCTTAGGACTTCCATAATCTCTTCCGGGATTTTATATTTGCCGTGAACAAGACAGTCGCCGTTGCTGTCAATCAGCCCCAGCGATCTGATAAGGTCTTTACAGTAAACCGCTCTGCCCCATTCATTCACAATGAAATAATCGGAATCGGTGGCATTTGAGAGCTGAAGCAGGTTATTGCATATCATGATAACCGTGTTTCTGCCGAAGCTCTCAAGGTAGTTTGAAGTGAGAAGATCCCTCGTGCTTTCCTGTATGCTGACCGTGTTTTCGGTAAGCATCTCCATACGCTCATTCATCCACACTCCCGAAACAAGAAGCATGAGCCCCGCGCCCGAGAATATGAAAGCGATAAGGATTATCGACATTGTTATGACAAAGTGCTTCCTGAAAAGGCCGGACCTGCGTCCGGCTTTTTTCACTGCTTTTTCTTTTCTTTTTTCTTTTAAATCAGACATATTATTCAGATACCGGATATCGGGTTTCGTCACCGCGGATTAAACCCGGCCCTCAATCATTCTGTGGTTGCGAATTTATAACCGACCGACCAGACCGTCTTGAGCTCCCATTTTTCGGAAACTCCCTCGAGCTTTGCGCGAAGGCGTTTTACATGAACGTCAACTGTCCTCGAGTCGCCGTAATAGTCAAATCCCCAGACCTCGTCAAGAAGCTGATCTCTTGTGAAAACTCTGTTGGGATTGCTCGCGAGGTGATAGATAAGCTCAAGCTCTTTGGGCGGCGTGTCAATCTTTTTACCGTCAACAATAAGCTCATAGTTTGTGAGATTGATTATCAGTTTATCGTATCTTACCTCTTTGATATCCTGCTTCTCGCTGCTGCCGCTCCTGCGGAGGACGGCCTTGACTCTCGCTATGACCTCTTTGGGCTCAAAGGGTTTTACGATGTAGTCATCCGCGCCGAGCTCAAAGCCGAGCACCTTGTCAAAGGTCTCGCCCTTGGCGGTGATCATGATAATCGGCTTGTCGGAAAACTTTCTGACTTCTCTGCATACCTGCCAGCCGTCAAGCATCGGAAGCATAATATCGAGCACCATGAGATCGGGCTCTTTTTCTTTGAAAAGTCTGACAGCGTCCGCGCCGTTGTTGGCGGTGGTCACTTCGTAGCCTTCCTTTTCAAGATATAATCTGAGTAATTCGCAGATATTGCTGTCGTCATCGACAACGAGAATTTTTTCAACTGCCATAACTGCCCCTCCGTTTTATTCAGGTTTAAATCCATTATACATGGGAATATAGAATTTTTGTGAATTCAAAAATAAAGTTTTATGAATTAGACTTTACGGAAAATCTGAATACCGTTGTGCTCTCGAATTTCTCGCCCGCATCAAAAGTGCACTGCGGGAATCCGGGCATATTCGGCGTATTGGGATAATACTGTGTCTCAAGGCAGAATCCGCAATACTGTGTGAGCATCTCTCCGCCCTTGCCCGGTCTTGTGCCGTCAAGGAAGTTTGCGCAGTAGAGCTGAACGCCGGGAAGATCGGTAAATACTTCCATCATCCTGCCGCTTTCCGGATCGTACGCGACGGCGGCGGGGCCTTCGCCCTCGTTGAGGCAGAAATTGTAATCATATCCCCTGCACTGCTTAAGCTGATCATCATCCGCATTTATATCTCTGCCGATGGGCTTCGCCTGTCTGAAATCAAACGGCGTACCCTCAACGGGCCTGATCTCTCCCGTGGGAATGCTCGCCGCGTCTGTCGGAGTGAAGGCGTCGGCGTTAATCATAAGCTCGTGAGAGAGGATATCTCCCTTTCCGGCGAGATTGAAATAGGCGTGGTTTGTCATATTGATAACCGTCTTTTTATCGCTGACGGCGGAATATTTTACCTCAAGTGAATTATCCTCGTGAAGGATAAATGTGACTTTGAAATCAACATTGCCGGGGAAACCTTCGGCTCCGTCGGGGCTCGAATATGTCATCTCGATGCTGTTGTCATCGGTGATGAGCGCCTTCCACACGGCGTGTGAGAGCTCTCCGCCGCCGTGAAGGCAGGTGATGCCCTTCTCGTTTTTTACAAGGTCATAGGCAGTGCCGTCAAGCTCAAACCTGCCGTTTGCGATTCTGTTGGCGTATCTGCCGACGGTGAGGCCCTGGTAGTTTGAATACTTCTCGTGACCCTCAATGGTATCAAAGCCCTTGAGCACATCAGCAAATTCACCGTTTCTGTCGGCGGTGTAAATGCTGTTGATTGCGGCGCCGTATGTGATAAGGTCAACACGCATACCGCCCGAATTGCTCAGGGTGAAAAGGTCAACCTTTCTGCCGTCTGCCGTTGTGCCGAATTCTTTTTTGACTATCATAATAAATCTCCTCCGGAAATCAATCTCTGCTTTTGCCGATATCGGTTATATAGTATCTGCCCCTGCCGGCGGTCCGTTTGCCGAACTGAATGGCGCGCGCGGGGCATCTGTTTATGCAGGCGGTACAGTGCTGACACTTTTTCTGCACCCAGACCGGCCTGCCGTTTATCATCTCAATTGCTTTGTCGGGGCAGACTCTCTCGCATAACCCGCACCCGGTGCACTTGCCGTCCGCCTTATAAAAGGCCGTGGTTCTGAATACTCCGTAAAACGGATACATCACAAGAGTCATTATCCTTTTTTTAAATGATGAGCTCTTGTATCTGCCCTGCGCATTGATTGCCTGGGCGGTCTTGTCAAGCTTTGCGTCGGCCCTGCGCAGAATCTCCATTGCCTCTTCGCCGCCCGAGGGGTTATAGGCAATGACATAGTTATCCGGCATTCTGAGCGATACGCTTAAATCGACATTCCTGCCCAGAGCGCGCTCAAGCATCTCATCCGCGGCCGCAGTCTCCGCGCCGCAGGTGATGACACAGAATACATAGCTGCCGAGCGTCTGCCTTATCTGAGGGTGAGCGGCAAACCGCTTCACCATCTCGGGCAGCCCCGAATAATAAACGGGAAAAACGAATCCCGTCACATCCTTTTTGCCCTCAACCGATTTTGCCGTGCCGTTGAATATCGAGGCAATGCTGACGCAGGTGTCCCCGGTGAGGCGGGCGAGTTTTTCCGCTGCATAGCGGGAATTCCCTGTGCCCGAAAAATAATAAATCATCCGATTTCCTCCGCGAAGAGATTCCACGGGAAGCTTTCTTCATCCGGCTTTGCCGTGAAATTCATCCTCTCTCCTGTTTCGGGGTGAGTAAAGGTAAGCGAGTATGCAAACAGCGCCGTCTCTCCCCTGCCGCCGCCGTATTTCCCGTCTCCGTAAACGGGAGCCGAGCGCGATGAAAACTGCACTCTTATCTGATGGGTCCTCCCTGTATGAAGCTTTATATCTGCAAGGGAAAGGCCCTGATTTTCTCCTTTGATTCTGTATTCAAGCTCCGCCTCTTTTGCCCCTTCGGCTTCTCCGGCGGCAACCGATGTGATATTGCGCGCTTTATCTCTTACAAGCAGATCCCTGAGCACTCCCTCTTTTTCCGGAAGCAATCCTCTGAGCACTGCGAGATATCTTTTTTCAAAGCCGCCTTCTCTTATCTGCGCGCTGAGCTCTGCGGCCGATTTTTTGCTCAGGGCATAGACCATAACACCCGCCGTCTCTCTGTCAAGCCGGTGAACGGCATAGAGCCGTGTGCCGGGATAAAAATCTCCCACACACTTTGCTCCCTTCTGCTCCGTTTCGCTGACAACTCCCGCAGGTTTCACAACCACAAGAATCTCATCATCACGGTAGAGCTCATTCATCTTCCTTATCCGCCGCTCTTTCAATGATCAGCGCAAGGCCCTCAAACATCAGGATAAACTGGCTGATAATTTCATCGGGAGTTTCTCTCATTCCGGTTCTGTACCACTCCGAAAGACAGCCGCTTATGGCATAATGATAGAATGAAACCGCAAAATCAAGCGTCTGCTCCGGGATATCCTTGCCGTCCGCAAGCTCGCGCACATAGTCATTGAGTATCATCTTGCTGCTTTTGAAAATGTAGGTCTCGAGATACTCGTAACTGCGTGAGGCGCAGATGTTATTCATGATTTTTTTGTTTGAATACGCCTTTTCGAGCATATTTGAGAAGCCGATAAGCCAGCGGAAGCCTTTGCTGTGTGTCTCAACAATCTGACTCTCCGTAACGGTGAAAATCTCCTCGAGCATCTCATACATATCGCTGTAATAGTAATAGAAGGTGTTTCTGTTGACATTCGCCTTCTCGACTATATCGCGCACGGTTATCTTGTCAAAAGGTTTCTGCCGCAGAAGCTCAAGGAAGGTTTTATAGATTAATTCTTTTGTCGTCGTTGCCATACTGACACCGCCTTTCAAGAGAATAGCCGGGATTATATATGCAGCCGGATTGACGGCATAAACGATTATTTCACACTCCGTGCCTGCCGGTATCCGTCAGGCGTTATCCGGATTTGCGAGCGCCTCTCTTTTTGCAGTCACCGCATCGAGAATCTCACGCTTGAATCCGCCGTAAATCCTGTATTTCGAGGCAAAAATGATATGCGAGATGACAAGCATCACGGGCGGAACTATGAACATCATGAATGAAATCGCGCTGTTTGCGCTGCTGTTTTCAACCGCCTGCGATGCTCCGCCGCTGAAATCATATTTAGTGATAACAAACGCGGAATACATTATGATTGACTGAAGGGTATAGGCCATCTTCTGCAGGAAGCCCTTCATCGAGAATGTAAGGCTCTGATTTCTTGTGCCGAGCTTGTATTCGCCGTAGTCCACTATATCGGCGAGCATAACGGTCTGATTGACAAACATCGAGCCGATGCCTATCGAGGCGATAAGATAGCAGATACCCAGAGCGAGCACATTGCCGCCGAAGAGATATCCGACAACTGCCATGCCGATATAGCCGGCGGTTGCCGCCGTGAGTGAGAAGCGGTAAGTCGCCCTGTTTGTCATAAACTTGTCGCAGATGGGTATGACGAGTATCGAAAGCACGGAACCGACGGAACCGAGCAGATTGAATTTTGACTGAAGAGTCAGGTCGCCTCTGACCTGAAGGAAGTAGTAGCTGCTGATGCCGGATGTCATATAATATCCGCAGTTTGATATCATTGCAAACAGCATGAAAATCAAAAGCTGGTCATTATGCCTTATCACGCCGAGCGCCTTGCGGAATGAGAATTTCTCACCCTTCTCGCCATAAACCGTCTCTTTTGTGCTCGCGACGCTGATCGCTGCGAAAACCACGAGAGCGACAGCGGCGATTATACTCCAGATACCGAATCCCTTGCTGAGCGCTTCGGCGCCGAGCTCATCGAGATTTTTGCCCGACTCACCCGCAAACTTCACGACAACAATTGAGGTGAAGATTGAAACGATGCCCTGGCCGAGTCCCGAAAAAGTTCTCGCGATTGTCGAAACAAGGTTTCTGTCCTTCTCCTCTGTCGCGAAGGTGGGAATCATGCTCCAGAAGGGAATATCCGCGAGAGTATTTGTCATGCCCCACAGCACATAGAAGACCGCGACCATGACATATACGCCTATTGTGCCTGCGTTGAAGCCCGCTATATTGAAAAGGAGCGAGAGCACTATCGCATTAAAGACGGCGCCCGTTAAAATCCAGGGCCTGTATTTGCCCATCCTTGTGTTTGTCCTGTCAACTATCGAACCCATCATCGGGTCGTTTACGCCGTCCCAGATACGGGCTATCGGAGCAAGGATGAGCAGGAAAAGAGGGCTGATTTTAAGCGCGTTTGTAAGATAGAGCGAGAGGAACGAATAAAACAGGCCGTAACTCAGGTCAAGACCGATCGCGCCCACGCCGTATCCGATTTTTTCTCTGAGGGGAACTTTTTTCATATCAATATCCTTTACGGCGGGCTGTCACGCCGGAAGGCGCGGCAGCCCCCGTGAATGTCAGTTATTGAAAAGCTGAAGAAGGGGTGTGAATATCGTGATGAAAATCTGAATGAGTTTCCACGAAATCTTAAGGTTGAGATTCGTATTCAGGAAGGTGAAAAATCCGTCAAGCAGATTGCCGGCCTTTTCGCTCGGGCTCTTCGCTCCGTCTGACTTTGAAATACCGAAGGAGTCAACCTTTTTCGCCTGACCGTCAATCACCTGATAGGCGTCATAGTAAAGTTTGTTTCCGTCAACCGAGATTGCTGAGAACATCGGATAATCGTTGCTCACCACACACTCGGGGCTCGCGAAATAGCTGTCTGTCTTATCCGTTCCGACTTCCTGATACTCCTTGACACTCGATGAACAGATTATCGAATAAACCGTGCCCGCCGGATTGAGCTTCATATCATATTCGCTGCCGTTATATGTCTCTTTCGCGGTCTTTGTGGGTACCGCCGCATTCTTATCCATGACTCCGGTGCGGGTATAGACATGATTATGCCCTTCAAGAACAAGGTCAACTCCGAGATACGGAAGCAGACCGGCAAGCTGATCTCTCAGGTTTACGGTTTCCTTATCCTTGTAGTAGATGCCCGTAGCGTAAAGTGCCTTGTGAAGCACGACTATATGCCAGTCCGCATCGGACTGCTTAATGTCATTCTTCATCCATTCAATCTGCTCTGCGCCGAGCTTCTTGTCTTCCATATCATTTGTGTTGAGCACCGTGAAATGGACATTGTTGTAATCGTATGAATAATATGTGCCCGAATCGAGATCCTGCTCCGGAACTCCGGGAAGT
>CADBOL010000297.1 GCA_902796295.1 Oscillospiraceae bacterium | reverse complement strand
TACGGGGTTGTGGAACATATTGCTCGAATCGATGAAATCATAGAGAATCTGAGCTTTCTTTTCGTTGCGCGCCTTGAGAGCCTCAAGACCGCCGAGACCCTTTATCCACTCAAGCACGAGCTTGCACATGTAGATTGAGTAGCAGGGGGGAGTATTGTACATCGAGTCGTTATCCGCCATGAGCTTGTAGTTGAGCATTGCGGGAGTCTCCGGTCTCTCGTGACCGAGCAGATCCTCGCGGACTATAACTACGGTAAGGCCTGCGGGGGCTACGTTTTTCTGAGCGCCGCCGTAGATTACGCCGTATTTCGAAACATCCATCGGCTCTGAAAGGAAGCATGATGAAACGTCTGCGATGAGGGGAACATTGCCTGTATCGGGCAGAGTGGTGAAGCGTGTGCCGTAGATTGTGTTATTCTGGCAGATATAGAAATAATCCGCATTCGGATTGAATTTTGATTTGTCAAGCTCGGGGATGCAGGAGAAATTCTGATCCTTTGAGGATGCAACGGCGGTTACATCGCCGTATTTCTGCGCCTCTTTGTAAGCCTTTGTAGAGAACTGACCCGAGAGCACATAATCAGCCTGACGGCTGCCGTTCATGAAGTTGAGCGGGATAGCTGCGAAAGCGGTTGAAGCGCCGCCCTGGCAGAATATAATCTTGTAGTTTTCGGGAACGTTGAGGACCTCTCTGAAAAGGTCAAACGCGCCGTAAATGATGGGCTCAAATGCCTTTGAACGGTGGCTCATCTCAAGCACGGACTGACCTGTGCCGTTGCAGTCAAGCATCTCCTCGGCGGCTCTGTTGAGCACGCTCTCGGGGAGCATTGAGGGGCCTGCTGAAAAATTGTAAACTCTTGCCATAATGGTTTCCTTCTTTCGGTTTATTCTATAGAATTAATTATTGATATACCTAAATCGTCAAGCTGCAGTCCGTCTACTTCGGCGGGGCAGTCTGTCATCGGCTCGGAAGCATTCTGTACTTTGGGATAAGCTATTACGTCCCTGAGAGATTCGCAGCCGAGCATCTGCATGATAAGACGGTCGAGACCCAGACCCATTCCGCCGTGAGGCGGAGCGCCGTATCTGAAGGCGTCGAGCAGATAGCCGAATTTATTGTGTGCCTCTTCGTCGCTCAGGCCGAGCAGCGAGAATATCCTGCTCTGAAGGTCGGGATTGGTGATTCTGATGGAGCCGGAGCAGAGCTCGATGCCGTTGAGCACCATATCATAAGCTTTTGCCCTGACATTTGCCTTGTCTGTTTCAAGATAATCGAGGCATTCATCCATCGGAGCCGTGAACGGGTGGTGCATTGCCACAAACTGCCCGAGCTCCTCATCCCAGTCAAAGAACGGGAACTCCGTAATCCAGAGCAGATTGTATTGATTTTCGGGGATAATGTCAAGCTTTTTGGCGGCGATTTGTCGGAGTGCACCCAAAACAGAGAGAACAAGTGAATTCTTTTTGTCTGCTATAATGAGTATCACATCGCCCGCCTGCGCGCCTGAGACGGTGAGGATGGCGTTCATCTCATCCTCTGTCATGAATTTCGCGAATGAGGCGTTGTATGTGCCGTCGGGAGCCATTCTGATATAGGCGAGACCCTTCGCTCCGCTGCCCTTCGCTGTCTCGGTGAGCTTGTCAATCTCTTTTCTCGTGAGGACATCGTAGGAATTCTTTACGTTTATGCATCTGACAGAGCCGCCGTCATTGATCGCTCCCGCGAAAACAACGAATTCGCTGCCTCTTACGGCATCCGTCAGGTCTTTGATTTCAAGGCCGTATCTCGTGTCGGGCTTGTCCGAGCCGTAGCGCTCCATCGCCTCTTTGTAGGTAAGGCGCGGCAGGGGCAGGGGAATGTCAACTCCGAGAGCGTCTTTGAATACTCTCTGAATGTATCCTTCGCCGATTGCGAGCACATCCTCCATATCGACAAACGACATCTCAAGGTCTATCTGTGTGAATTCCGGCTGTCTGTCGGCTCTTAAATCCTCATCTCTGAAGCAGCGGGCAATCTGCATGTATCTGTCAAATCCCGCTACCATTGAGAGCTGTTTGTAGAGCTGAGGGGACTGCGGCAGGGCGTAGAATTTGCCCTTGTGGATTCTCGAGGGTACAAGATAGTCTCTCGCTCCTTCGGGAGTGGATTTTATGAGAATCGGGGTTTCAATCTCAACGAATCCGTTTTCATCGAAATAGTCACGGGTAATCTTGGCTATCTTGTGGCGCATGAGAATATTCTTCTGTAAATCCGGGCGCCTTAAATCGAGGTATCTGTATTTGAGCCTCGTGAGCTCGGAGGTCTGGCTGTTTTCCGCAATCTCAAACGGGGGAGTCTCGCTCTTTGCGAGCACTCTCAGATCTGTAACCTCTATCTCAATATCACCCGTGGGGATTTCGGGATTCTTTGAAGAACGCTCCCTGACAGTTCCTTTTGCCATGAGCACAAATTCGCTTCTTGCCGTGAATGCTTTGTCAAATATCTCTTTATCGGTGCTCTCGTCAAACGCGAGCTGGATTATTCCGCTTCTGTCTCTGAGATCAATGAATATAAGAGCGCCGAGGTCTCTCTGCCTCTGTACCCAGCCGGCGACGGTAACCTCTCTGCCGGCGTCGGTAATTCTGAGATTACCGCAGTAATCGGTTCTTTTTAAACCGGTCATAAAATCCATAATATCAATCCTTCTTTCCGAGAAAACCTTCAATAACGGCCGCCGTGTCGTCGATATCGCCGAAATCGCCTATGGCGTCGTTGAGCGACATCGATATGAATTTTTCGCTCAGATCGTCAATTGCCATTTCGGTGACCTTGCCGGTCTTCATATTCTTGACATTGACAAGGCCCTTCTGAAGCTCGTCGCTGCCGAGAACGGCGGTGTACTGAGCGCCGATTTTGTCGGCGTATTTCATCTGCGCCTTGAGAGAGCGGCCGACAACGTCTGTCTGGGCGCATACTCCGTCCGAGCGCATCTCGCTGACAATTTCCATCGCTTTGATCAGAGCGTCGTCATCCATGGGGGCGATGTAGATATCGCATTCCTTGTCGCCGGGCAGCTCGATGCCCTGAGCCTGCATGAGCAGTCTGAGGCGCCCCGTACCCATACCGAATCCGAGAGCGGGGGTTTTGGGGCCGCCGAGCTCCTCTACAAGCCCGTCATATCTGCCGCCTCCGCACACGGTGCCCTGGGCGCCGATGGAATCCGAAACGAATTCAAAAACGGTGCGTGTGTAATAATCAAGGCCTCTGACAATACGGGGATTTACCGTAAACTCAATACCCATTGCGCCGAGATATTTCTTCACGCCCTCAAAATGCTCTCTGCACTCATCACAGAGATAGTCGATTATGACGGGTGAATTTTCGGCTATGCCTTTGCATACGGGGCTCTTGCAGTCGAGTATGCGCATCGGGTTTTTGTCAAGGCGCTCGTTGCATGTTGGGCACAGCTCGCTCCTGAAGCCCTCAAAATACTCCTTGAGAGCCGCGTGATATTTCTTCCTGCATT
>CADBOL010000296.1 GCA_902796295.1 Oscillospiraceae bacterium | reverse complement strand
CGAACAGGGTGAGCCTGCAATCCTCAGGTATATTTGTTGTTTCAACAAGTTTTTTCCATATATCTTTGGAAAAAGTATAGTATCCGGCAATTATGTCAAAACGGCTGACTATGAGCCAGACCGGCAGATCCGAAAGAGCCCTTATCTGTTCCTCAGACGGAGCGTAGGCAGGGCATAGGGGGAACGCCGCGGCAAAATATCCGGGATAGCTTGACGCCATTTTTAATGTCATTTTGCCGCCCATAGAAAAACCGCCGACATAAATCCTTGTTATATCAATTGAGTCACGGTGTTTTGAGATGAAATCATCAATTGTTGCCTTCATTATCTCAACATATTTGTCATCCCAGTGTTCACCGTTTTCTTCATGGCTTCTCGGAACAAGCAGATAAGCTCCACCGCCTGTAAACCTCTGCTGGATTTCATCGCTTGCCCAGAGGGGGAAATTATTTATTTCAATCTGAGCACGCGGTTCAGATCCCTGACCGGCGCCGTGAAAATAAATAACGAGCGGTAATTTTTCATTGTGTGGATTTTCCGGTTCAAAATACACATAATCAACCGAAACACCGTTAACCGGAGGACCGAGCCCGTCTTTGAATTTTTCTTTAAGCTGCGGCAGTTCATCGGGGTTTGCGGCGAATACAGTAATTGCAGTACTTACGATAATAACCGCACTGATAAAAAGACTGATGGCTTTTTTCATATTACTGACCTTTCATTAATACTTTCTCTGTTTGATTAAAGGATAAGACTATTATAAATCCTAACATATCGGCTGAGTTAAATCAAGATATAAAAAAACATGTTTAAATAATTTTTTTCAGACTATTGACAAGTGAATCAAGACTGTGTATAGTGTATATATACACTAATGATATCTTGCGAGGCGAGTATGAATATCATAATCAGTAACACATCCGGAATTCCGATATATGAACAGATTGAGGAGCAGATAAAATCTCAGATTATGTCGGGTCTGCTTTCCGAGGGAGAACTTCTTCCCTCAATGAGAGTGCTGGCAAAAGAATTGAAAATAAGTATCATTACTACTAAGCGTGCATATGAAGAGCTTGAGCGTGACGGATATATCTGCACTGTTCAGGGCAAGGGATGTTTTGTGAATTCGGTCAACACCGAGCTTGTAAAAGAGAATATGCTCGTTGCAATTCAGGAACTGTTTGAAACTGCGGCCGATAAGGCGGCAATCGGCAGGATTTCCCTTGACGAGCTTACCGAAACGCTGAAGATTATCTATAAGGAGAAAAACAATGAGTGAAATTAAAAATGTAATAGAATTCAGGAATGCTGTTAAAGATTACGGCGATTTCAAACTGGACAGCATTTCTTTCATCGTACCCGAGGGAAGTGTCTGCGGTTTTATCGGTCAGAACGGCGCCGGCAAAACAACAACCATTGCAATGCTTCTTGATATTATAAGCAGAGATTCGGGAGAAGTTATGCTTTTCGGCGAGCCGGTTGACGGTAAACATGCTTATCTGAGAGAAGATGTCGGTGTTGTTTTTGATGAAATGGGTTTTCATGAATTCCTTACTCCCAGACAGATAAATGTTATCCTCAGGAATTCCTATAAGAATTGGAGTGATGAAACTTTTTTTGAAAATCTCAGAAAATTCTCTCTTCCTTCAAATAAAAAATGCGGAGCTTTTTCGCGCGGAATGAGAATGAAGCTCCAGATAGCCGCAGCTCTTTCGCATAACGCAAAACTGCTTGTTATGGATGAGCCTACAAGCGGTCTTGACCCGATAGTAAGAAATGAAATCCTTCAGATATTCAGGGAATTCATGACCGATGACGACCATACCATCATGCTCTCATCTCATATCACGGGTGATCTTGAAAAAATCGCCGATGAAGTTGTGTTTATTGACGGCGGAAGGATAGTTCTCGCCGGAAATAAAGACGATATTCTCGAGAAACACGCTCTGCTCAAATGCTCAAATGAGGATGCTGCTGAAATCAGTGAGTCCTTTACCGTATATAAGCAGGAAGGTGCTTACGGTGCCGAGATACTCGTTAATGACGCTGATGCCTGCAGGCGTCTCTACCCGGGTATGGTGATTGAGCTCGCCAGTCTCGAGGAAATAATGATTAATTATGTCAACAGGGCTAAAAACGGCATTGCGTGATGAGGTGGCATATATGAAAGGTCTTATTATCAAAGATTTATACTGCCTTAAAAAGCAGTTTATAATGTTCGCTTTTATAATCACCGGAGTGGTTGCGGTAGCGATAATGTTTGTTCTCAGCGAACGGTTCGGCAATCTGAGAGAGGCGGTTTCCGGTATGACGGAAGCGGGGCTTGATATTGCTTCAATCGTAAAATTCTCGGTGATGTTTTTTATGCTGCTGCCTCTGGTCTGCACCGGAAATATCGCTGATTCATTCAACGATGACAAGACGGCTTCGTTCTATAAAACGGCTGCTTCGCTTCCTATATCAACGGAAAAGAGAGTTTTATCAAAATTTGTTACTGCAGTATTGTTTCTCGCGGTCGGTCTTGCGGTTGATGTTGCTATGGCTGCAGTGATTTCGTCTGTTTCGGATATAATTCTTTTTTCAAAATGCGCCGGAACTCTCATATCGCTTTCCGCCTGCATGCTGATATTCATGTCATGCGTCATATTGCTGAATTATGCGGGAGTTCCTTCTATGTATTCGACTTTTATTCCGCTCGGTGCTGCCGGTGTCTTAATACTCGCTCTGAAAATAAAAGATATTGTAAACGCTCTTATGAACGATGATTTTTCAAGCATTGCGAGGACTTTCAGAGCTTTTATAAACGCTCTTGAATCGCGCCCGCATATCTTTATGCTCGCTGCGGCGGCGGCCGTAGTTGTTTGCTGGTTTGCCTCGGTATGGCTTGCTGAGAGAAAGAGAGGTGTCGCATAATGGGCGGTATGCTCTATAAAGATTTTCTCGCCGTAAAGGGCAAAAAAATTCTTATTCTCGTGCTGGCATTCACTCTTCTGTTTATTGCTCTGCGTCTTGCGCTTCCGGGGGCGGATATGGTTCAATCCGGCGAAACAGGCGAGGAAATCAGATTTGCCGACGGCAATATGATTGACGCATTTCTCTGGACAATGCCTGCATTATTCACGGTTGCCGGAATCGGCCTTCCTTTTGTATGGATAAAGGGGCTTGTTGCGCAGGATGAAAAGAATAAGATAATGGCGTATACAAAATCCCTGCCCTTCGGCAAAAATACATATATTGCTTCAAAGTATATTTTCCTCGCCGTTGCGGTTTATGCGGCAATGTCTATGGAGCTGATATGGTGCGAAATATATTTTTCGCGCTCGGGCGACAATTCTTTTACTGATATTGTAAAAACCCTTCAGTCTTTTCTGATTATTTTTTCAAGCGCCTCGCTGTTTATTGCGGGTATAGAGCTCCCGTTCTTCCTTACTCTCGGGAGTAAAAAGGCAACCGGCGTAAAGAGCGCAATTCTGGAGATTCTCTTCCTCTTTGTGATCGGATGGCTTTTCTTCGGTAATCTCGATGTATTTGGAAATATAGATTTATTCAATTTTATTGAATGGACAAAAACGCATGAATTTGAGTTAAATATGATGATTGTTTTTTGTCCGGTTATAGCTTCGGCTTTGTATTTTCTCTCGTATAAGCTGACCTGCGCTGTCTGCAGAAACAGGGAGGCGGATATTGATGAATAATACTCAGAGAAAAGAAGAAACAAAGAAACTGCTGATTTATCTCGGAATTACATTTGCAATTTCCTGGGCAATGTTCTTTTCATTGATTATTCCGGGAAACAGCTTCCTTGATGAGAACGGAAATCTCTCAGGCATCGGGAATCTTATCTGTACGCTCGGTATGCTCTGCCCTGCCACAGGAGTAATATTTACAAGATATATTACAAAAGAGGGATACCTCCTTACAGGCGAAGGCTCGATGATGCTCGGCATTGATCTGAAAAACCGCAAATATATCTTTTATATTATTGCGATACTGCTGCCCTGGATTTATACCGAACTCGGAAATCTGCTCAAGATTGTCATTCAGCCGGATTGCTTTGACAAAGAGTTTTTTAATACAGCTGTTACGGATGTGCGAAACGCTTATATGTTTCCGCTTATGGCGATTGTTTCGGGAGTTTTCTTTTCAATCGGCGGCCTTGGTGAAGAGCTCGGCTGGCGCGGATATATGATGCCGAAGCTCATAAAAATCTGCGGTAAAGGAAAAGCAGTAGTTCTCGGCGGAGTTATCTGGGGAATCTGGCACTGGCCTCTGACCTATGTCGGTCACAATTTCGGGACAGAATACAAAGGATATCCATATACGGGATTTGCGGCAATGTGCATTCTCTGCGTATTTTTGGGAATTCTGCTGACTCTTCTTACCGTGAAAACCGGTTCTGTCTGGCCGGCAGCAATAATGCATGCTGTCAATAATGCTTCACCGTCAATCTTACAGTTTTTTATTAATCCGGATAAGATTTCGGGAATAATGAGCGATACGTTTGTTTCGTTTATAATTCATTTTATTCCGATGTTTATTATTTCTCTTTCTGTATTCGTTTTTTGGCTTATCCGGGAAAAGAGAGGATTGTCTGTGAAAAAATGATTGATTTTGAGATTTTTTAAAATATTGCAACTGAAAAAATAAAAAAGACTTGCTCAAAGCAAGTCTTTTTTATGGCGCGCCGTGAGGGACTCGAACCCCCGACCTCATGGTTCGTAGCCATGCACTCTATCCAGCTGAGCTATCGGCGCATATAATCGGAACGTATGAGATATTATCACAATATTTGTAAAAAATCAATAGTTATTTTGAGAAAAATGGTATCCATATGGGAGGCGGAGCCTTTGATATATCCATTTAACAAAAAATTTGGCACCCCCTGCGGGAATCGAACCCACAACTAGCCCTTAGGAGGGGCTTATTATATCCATTTAACTAAGGAGGCTCATTGGGCAATATTCTATCAAATATTGCCCGTTAAGTCAAGTGAAATAATTATAATATTCTTTATTTTACGATACTTTCCGCTGTTTTGACGAGTTCTTCGGCGGTTGTTTTGCCTTCTACGGTGAGAGTGTATGCCGTTCCTTTTCCCTGATCAAACCAGATAAGGCTGCCGAGATCTGTGCTCTCGGCGCTGTAAATATGAACCTCGGCATCGTTACCTTTTACCTTGACCTCTTTGCTTTCGGTCCATGTGTAGTAGAGACCTGAGAAGTCATCGGCGGCGTCTGCCTTTTTGGATCTGAGCGTATAGCTCTTTTTTCCGAGATCAAAGCCTATCTGGCCTATTTCGTTATTGATGAGATAATAAGAAACTCCGCTTGCTTTTTCGGGGAGCTTGATTCCGAGGCCGGTTTTCTTTTTGAGCTCGGTTTCGTCGGATTCGACCATCGGGTTGATTACGCTTTCTTTTGTCTGCCCCGTTATCTGCTTTGTGTCTTCCTTTTTCCCGCAGGAGCTGACGAGCAGGGCCGTTATCAGAGCGAGAATTATTACTGCTGCTT
>CADBOL010000295.1 GCA_902796295.1 Oscillospiraceae bacterium | reverse complement strand
CTACGGGCAAAATCCTGACAATTTCAGGCTCCGGAAAGATGACAGATTACTCAAATAATATGCAGGCCCCTTATTATAACAATAAAGAAATAGAAAAAGTTGTTATTTCAAACGGAATCACTCATATAGGCGATTATTATTTCTGCAATATGCAGAATCTTAAAGAAGTGGAATTCCCCGCTTCGCTTAAAACAATAGGCAAAAGTGCATTTTACAATTGCCCCGGAATAGAGAGCGTTACATTGTCAGCGGTTGAGTCAATCGGAGATTATGCATTCTATTATTGCTACGGATTGAAGACGGTTGAATTCGGCAATTCTCTCGAAAAAATCGGAGATTATGCTTTTGCGCAGTGTTCAGAGATTGATAACGTTGTTATTCCCGAACCTTGCGAGAAAATCGGAAGCTTTGCTTTTGCATGGTGCCACAAGCTTACGACAATTGAACTGCCGGTTTCTCTCAAAAAACTGGGAGACAATGTATTTAACGGCAGCAACAATCTGACGGATATTTATTATTCCGGAACAGAGGAACAGTTTAACGGGATTGATCTAGGTGCAGGTAATGATAACATAAAAAGCATTTTAAGAAAAGGGCGAAATCTGCCCCAAATTTCATTCGTTAAAGAAAAATACGAAACAATTATAAACAGAGATTTATATATTAGCGGAACAATATCAAATTACAGCGGTTCAGGGGCGGATTTATTATGGTCATCAAATTCAAACAATGTTGTTATCAATACACCCGCTTCAGTCTTGAATACGAATACAGAAGAAATAACATTTAGTATAATAATAAAAGCAAAGGCAGAAGGGGACTATGTTGTTACTCTTTCTACGCCGGATGGTATAACGCGCAGCGTTGATGTTCATGCTTTTAATAAAGCATATGTTCCCGGGTTTTCATTTTTTGAGGACACTTATAGTTTTGGAAACATAAGCGAATTAATTGACAGGCATTATTTTGTTGATATATTCGGAGAGATTGAAGGCGATGTGGCTTATCATTGGATGGAATTTGATTCTCATGGAAATTTAAATCCACATGGTCACTGCTTTGGTTTTGCCGTTTCATGCGATTCAAATTTTTTAGGATTGCCGGGAGCTGACACATATCAAGACAATCACAGCTATAATAATTTGAGAGACATTAATATCAATTCAAATAATTCTGACTTGAGCATGTCGGCAAGAGATTTTATTAAATATTGTCACGTGTATCAATATAATGATACAATAAGTACAATGAGAAATACAGAAGAATATGCCGGGTTTGATAATGTTTACAATGCTGTTTATGAATCATTAGAGTCGGGAATACCTGTTGCCATTGATTTGTGGGGAGGTCCAGGAGGGCATACGGTTTTAGGAATCGGAGTTAATGAAGGAAACATTATTGTTTATGATTCCAACGAGCCAAATGGTGAAACATTGATCAGGAAAAAAAGAAATGCGGACGAATGGACTTACTCCGGAGGCGGATGGGTTTGGGACAGCGAAGATAATAGGAATCCTGCCTCTATAAACTATATTGACGATATTATTTCACCTTATGCTGTGTTAAAATATAATATGAATCTTGACGAATACAATTCAAACTATAATTATTCAGGCAATACAAGCACCGGAAAGATTAATATTTCAAGAAACACCAAATCGAGCCGAAGATATATTGTGTGTTGTACAGATGGTGTTATTTTGGAGAATGAAGAGAATCTTATTCCTATAAAGACAACATCCGGAGAAGAAAACAATAAAAAGTTATATTGGTCAGAAACCCCGGAAGTCAATGTTCTCAAAGTTGAAAAGGACGGTGAAAAGATTGAAGTTGCCGGCAATAAAACGGCACTTTCATCTACTTTAAACAAAGGGCAAAACTCGGAGATAAAGATTTTAGATGAGGGAGTTACATATGTCCAAAAAGAGAGCCAAGGACAGGGAGCAGACATTGAAATAAAAAAATTAAGTTCTAATGGTTCTGTTATCACCACAGAAATTAAAGGGACAATAACAGAGGATGTTGCTGAAATCAGTTTATTATCAGATGAGCTCTCATTGGAAGGTATATGTGATATTAGCGTAAAAACAAAAGAAAATGGCAATGAAAAATCCGATAAAGAAATAAGAGGCAATAATAGCAAGAACAAATTAATAATCAATGAAAGAGGAGAAATAATTGAAGATTCATTTAAAGGAAATTTGTTTATAAGAAATTTCGTCCAGTCCCGCAATCTCTCCTACCGCACCACCATAACCTTTACCGCCGAGACAGTTGATGCGCCCGAAGGGTCAAGCATACACTGGTTCATAAACGGAAAGGATTCCGGCGTAACCGGTGAAAAGTATAAAGCCGAAGGGGTAAAAGATGACTTCACTGTTCAGGCAAAACTGATCGGCAGAGACGGAAGCATCCTCTCCGAATCGGAAAAAGAGACGGTAACAGTCAGCAACGGTTTCTTCGCGAGATTGATCGCTTTTTTCAGAACTCTGTTCGGAAACCTTCCGGTAATTGAACAGTAAAAAATCTATTCAAGAAAAAAACTCATAATCAAAACTTCCGGGCGGGTCATTGACCCGCCCGGAATGTCTGTCTTTGATATTAATTCGGTATAATTATTTTACTCTTTTTCCGCTCCCGCTTTGTATACATCCGCGACTTCACTTATTGAAATAAACGCTTTCGGGTCAATGGAGTGGACTATGCTTTTCATTCTGGTTACCTGGAATCTGTTGACTATAAAATAGATTATGGATTTCGGTTGCTGCGAGTAGCCGCCGCGCGCCTCTACCTGTGTCACTCCGCTCTCAAAAGCCTCGCTGAGCTCGATCCCTATCTCAAACGGTTTCGTTGTGACTATCATTGCGCATTTTGCCCTGTCAAAGCCCTCGACAATCGCGTCAACTGTCTTGAGCGCGGCAACGCAGGTGACTATTGAATAAAGAGGCAGAGTCCAGCTGTGAATGACCACACCGCAGATTATATAAAGGATGACATTGTAAATCATCATAAAGCTGCCGACCGTAAGGCTCAGCTTCTTCGCGAATATAACCGCGATGATCTCCATGCCGTCAACCGCTCCGCCGAATCTTATCGCGATGCCGCTGCCCGCTCCCGAGACTACTCCGCCGAATATGGCGCAGAGCAGTAAATCCTTGCCCGCGAGAGGGGAGGCAATGCTCACGTCAACGGGAAGCACATCCGTTATGAGCCAGGCAAACAGCGCATAGATACCGACCGTGTAAATCGAATAAACAGTCGAGGCGGCGCCCTGCTTCTTAAGCCCGTAAAGGAAAAGCGGCACATTGAGAATTATAAGGAAAAACGAGAGCGGCAGGAATGACGGCGTCACCTGACCGAGCAGCATTGATGTGCCCGACATGCCGCTGTCGTATAAATGAACGGGTGTCATGAAAATCGTGACTCCCACGGCATAGATGATGCCGGCGAATGTCAGCGCAAGGAAATTCAGCAGTTTGAGTGAGCTTATGATTTCTTTAAGCTTTGTTTTCATCTGTATCCTCTGTAAATACTATTCTCTCGTGACTCCCGTTACATAAATCAGCTCACACGCGCCGTTACCGGTGTCTGTTCTCGTAAGGCTTGAATTCCAGTCATAGGTCTCGCCCTCCGGATTTGTGGCCTTGAGAGAGACGAGATAGCCGGTGATTTCAACTATATCGCCCTTGCGGATTTTGCTTATTTCTTTTTTGATTTCGCCGTCCGCGGGTATGAGATGATTGTTTGCGGAGTGTCTGTTTACATCGCTTTCCGAGAGGCCGGCGGCGCTCAGCTGGGAACCGTCGGTTACCATCCATTTATACCATCTTCCGTCCTGACTCCAGTTGAAATCAACTTTTTCATTGTTTTCGGCGACGCTTCCCCAGGCGAGAGCGACATCCTTTTTGGCGAGCAGATC
Organism: Oscillospiraceae bacterium; assembly: GCA_902796295.1. Classification (GTDB taxonomy): domain Bacteria; phylum Bacillota; class Clostridia; order Oscillospirales; family Acutalibacteraceae; genus CAG-177. The sequence continues at coordinate 1,463 of CADBOL010000295.1, read as the reverse complement.
GGGGATGGATGTGCCGGAGTAGTTCTTTGTGCTCACCGCGAGAGCTTTAATTTTGTATGATGCCTTGTATTTTATATTGACATCGTATTCCTCGAGCTTCATGTTGACTTCACCCGTCGCGGGAATCTGTGTGGGATCGGGGAGCCCGGCAGCGGATTTATGCTTGGGAGGGGGATTTCCCATATAGAATGCGACGGCAAGCACCGCTACGATAACAAGCCAGAATATTTTTTTGCTCATTTTAAAACACCTCTCATCCGGTTTTGTTTTTTATTACTGTATATTATAACCAATAATATGCTGAAATTCAACAGAATTAAGGGAACTGCTCCGATTTTTTGTTTTGCGGGTCTCAATTTGCTCCCGACTCATTGACAAAAGACGAGAATTTGCTATAATTATCGGGTAAACAATATCTTTAAAGGAGACATATTTATGGCACTTGTAACAACAACCGAAATGTTCAAAAAGGCTTACGAAGGCGGTTACGCCATAGGCGCTTTTAACGTAAACAATATGGAGATAGTTCAGGGTATAGTCAATGCCGCCGATAAGCTGCAGTCCCCGGTTATTCTCCAGGTATCAAAGGGCGCGAGGGCATATGCAGGCCACGATTATCTTATCAAGATGGTTGAAGCGGCAACCATGCAGACCGGTGTTCCCATTGCTCTTCACCTTGACCACGGCCCCGACTTCGAGACATGCAAATCCTGCATAGACGGCGGATTCACATCCGTTATGATCGACGGCTCAAGCCTTCCCTATGAAGAGAATATCGAAGTAACAAGAAAAGTCGTTGAATATGCTCACGCTCACGGATGCGTTGTAGAAGGCGAGCTCGGCACCCTTGCCGGTGTTGAGGATGATGTTGTGGTTGAAGCGGGCAATGAGAGCTACACCAAGCCCGAAGAGGTTGAGGATTTTGCCACAAGGACAGGCGTTGACTCACTTGCCATCGCTATCGGCACAAGCCACGGCGCTTATAAATTCAAGCCCGGCCAGAAGCCGCAGCTCAGATTTGACATCCTCGAAGAGGTCAGCAAACGTCTTCCCGGCTTCCCCATCGTTCTTCACGGCGCTTCATCCGTTATGCCCGAGTATGTTGAAAAAATAAACGCTCACGGCGGAAAGATGCCCGATGCAATCGGTATCCCCGAGACTATGCTCAGACAGGCGGCCGAGATGGCGGTCTGCAAGATAAATGTCGACTCAGACCTTCGTCTTGCTCTCACCGCGACAATCCGCGAGCAGTTTGATCTCTATCCCGATCATTTTGACCCGAGACAGTATCTCAAACCCGCACGCCAGGCGATTCAGGATGTTGTTGAGTATAAGATGCTCAATGTATTTGGCTGCGCCGGCAAAGCTTGATTAACGGGCTTGGCATTTAAGCGAAAAACAAACAGACGGTTTATATGTAAAAGTTCGCAGGTTGTTTATACTTCCTGCGAACTGTTTCTTTT
>CADBOL010000294.1 GCA_902796295.1 Oscillospiraceae bacterium | reverse complement strand
GCTGACTATGCCGTCGGAATTATACATTTTGCTCGAGCCCGCGACCTTCATAATCGAATACATTTTCTCGCCGAAATTGAGATTGGAACCGGATATTGAATTGATTTCAACACCGTCGGCGTGAGCTTTGAGCAGATTTTCTTTTAAATTAAGCCTTGCGCGCTGGAATCTGTCCGTTCTCTCTTTGAGAGCTGAGTGTGCGGCGTCGCCGATGAGTTTCATTGACAGTTCGTCATATCTGAATGACGGTATCATCGCCCAGAACTGGGGACAGTTTATCATAACCGTGTCGAGCGCGGAGTCAATTAGACCCGAGAGAGCGAGATTGAAAGCGCCTTCCGGCAGAATGTGCAGAAATGTGTTTATCAGGTAGCCGATTGTGCCGCGCCCGGTTTCTTCTTTCACAACCTCAGCGAGGAAATCATGATGAAGGAATTCGGTGCCGGTGTTGAAATTCTTTGCGAAGATATCCGATACAATCGGTGTACCGTCGAGACAGGAGACGACATTGAGTATTTTGTCGATTTTTTCGTGACCGAAAAGATCAAGATATGCCGTGAGTATTGTGCCGCCGAGACTTACGGAGAGCAGAGTTACCTTTTCGCATTTTCTCTGTTCTCTGACCGTTTCGATGAATTCATCAAGTTCGTTGGCGGAAGCCATCGGGTCGCCTACAAGATTGAATGTGAAGAAATAGAGATTTTCTTCTCCTGTCTCAGCGGCGAGTCTCTGCATGGGCACCATGAGATATACCCAGTCTTTGTCTTCCCGGGACATTTCGCTTACGGGATGAAGCCAGCGCTTTGTTATGAGATTCCTGACATTGTCACCGCTCATGTTGCATTTCTGATAAGCGAATGCGGCGCAGCCGACATCATAAGCCCTCTCATATACAAAATCAGTATTCTGTATAAACGCGACTGTGGCAAGCTTTTTGACGAGTGACGAAATCTTTTCTTTTGCCGCCTGTGTATCCGGGAAAAGGAATGAGCCTCCGACAGGTTTTCCGTCAATGTCAAATATCATTTTGCCGTTATCATCATGCAGATATGTCGGCGAGTGATTGATTCCCGGCAGGATTATTACGGGATTTACTTTTTTCTTTTTCATATCTTACCTACTTTGAAAAATTATCGGATTCTATATAGTCAACGCCGAGAGACTTGCAGTAGCTCATTGAGAAAATGTCGTTTGCCGTCCAGAGACCTACCTCAAGGCCGCGGTCATGGAATTCTTTGACCATTTCTTCCGTAATAACCTGATAATCGGCGTCAATTGAGATGCCGTAATCGAAGCATCTCTCATATCCGGTGTCACCCGAGCCGTAAGTCAGCATCAGAGGAAGATCCGGGAAAAGCGCCCTTGCTTTAAGGAGATTGTCAAATTCAAATGACTGCAATATGCACTTTTTGAGATCGTAGGTTTCGGCGGCAATGTCAAAGATTTCTTTAACCTGACTGTCATCAAAATTTCCTTTGAGCTCAATGAAGCAGATCATATTGTTATCTCTCATAATCTCGAGATATTCTTTGTATGTGCAGAGATACACCTCGTCGAGAGTCTTTTTGTTTTTGAGAGGCTTAGCCGTCAGCTCCGCGAAGGTGTGTTCGGCAACCTCAAGCTCAGTTCCGTCTTTAAGCACTGCGGCGCTGTCGTGGCTGAGCACATAGACACCGTCTTTTGTTATTCTCACATCGGTTTCACAGCCGCCGAATCCGTTCTCGGCCGCTTTTTTGAATGCGAGCGCTGTGTTTTGCGGATATTTTCCGCTGTAACCTCTGTGACCTATGAAGCAGATTGAACTTTCCACGGGAGCAAACATCCCTCCTATTGCCGTAAATAAAGCGGTTACGGTCGCGATAATCATTTTGAATATAAGCTGAACAGACATCACCGGTTCTCCTTATCAGTTATTTGAAATACATATATGCCTGGCATTTAATCATGCCGTTATAAAGCTTTCTTCGTTTGTCGGCCTTTCGTCCGAAGGCGGTTTCAAACTCCTCATCGGGGCTTATTATTGTATAGCTCCAGCCGTGTTTCTTTTCAAACGCTTTTCCCATACCGGCATAAAGAGCTTCGCATTCTTTGATATCGAGCATTCTCTCACCGTAGGGAGGGTTGCAGATAAGAGTGCCGCGCTCTGTCACGCCGCGGAAGTTTCTGACATCCGCAATGCTGAAATCAATCATATCGCCGACTCCGGCTCTTGCGGCATTTGCTTTTGCAATCTCAATTGATTCATTGTCAATATCGCTGCCGAAGGCTTCAAAATCGTGAGCCTCTCTTTCAAGGGATTTTGCTCTTTCACGCTCCTCCTGCCAGACCGAGCGCGGAATCACGTCAAATCTTTCGGCGGAAAAATTGCGGTTGACGCCCGGCGCAATATTACGGGCCATCATAGCTCCCTCAATCAGTATGGTGCCGCTGCCGCACATCGGGTCATAGAATTTGTGATACGGCTTCAGCCGGGAAATACTG
>CADBOL010000293.1 GCA_902796295.1 Oscillospiraceae bacterium | reverse complement strand
CCCCACCCGCTCTCGCGAGTGCCTTGCTATATTATCACCTTTTATCCCCCTTGTCAACCCCTATTTTTATTTATTTCCCCCCTTTTTCTCCCCTTTTGTCAACTACCCCGGGCGTGTCACGACTTTTCCAGTTAAATCCGGGTCAGATTTTCTTTGACCCGGACAATTATATATGGTATATATTATATATAAAAGCAAATCTCAACTTTACTAATATCCTCGCGGAGGTTTTTGCCATGATTCTTGAAAAAAACACTGTTGAAATCGGTCTTGAGAAACCGGTTAAACTGCTCCATGTAACCGACACCCACCTCGCTCTTGCCGATGAGCGCGATGATGAGCGTAAGCATGAGCTCGCGCGCAGGCGTTCAGCTCACGATGCGGAAAAATATCTTGAGGAGCAAATAGCTTACGCAAGGGAAAACTGCGATCTGCTCGTTCACACGGGCGATCTGATTGATTTTGTATCCTGCGCAAATGTAGACAGAGCCCGTGAGATTGTCGCGGATGACAATTTCTTCTTCATCGCCGGCAATCACGATTACTCGCAGTATGTGGGCGAGGCCTGGGAAGACAACGCTTACCGTATGAACAGCTATATGCAGATGGGATTCGGTTTCGGAGTGCCGATGTTTTTCAGCTCACGCGTTGTCGGCGGAGTCAATATTGTCGGAATTGACAACAGCTACTATCATTTTGCCGACTGGCAGATATGGAAGCTCAAAAAAGAGACGGACAAGGGGCTCCCGGTTGTGCTCGCCTTTCACGACCCGCTCTTTGAGCAGTCTCTGTTTGATTATCACAGAAAAAAGGTGCCCGGCGACTGCACCTATCTTGCAGGGTGCGACGAGGAGCACCTTTCGGTATATGATGAATTCCGCGCCGTTCAGCAGCGGCCCGATGAACCTACTCTCAGGATGATCGATTACATAAAGAGCGAGCCGCAAATAAAGCTTATTCTCACCGGGCATCTGCACTTCGGTTTTGAGAGTATGCTGACCGATACTCTGCCGCAGTTTGTCACAGGCGGAGCATATGAAGGATGCGCAAGAGAGGTTACTCTCATTTAACCGAGACTAGCACCGCTCTCTTCTCCGCGAAGGGAAGAATACCCGAAACGAATTTTTTTGCCCCGGCCTCGAATGCGACAAGGATTTTGCCGTCAACGCATTCGAGGTCTTCGCTCATCCTGGGTATTGTCATCTCGCCCGCGGCGCGCTTTGAGTCAAGATAATAAAGCGGGATTTTCTGCCCGTCAAGCTCAAACTCGCCCTCGGATTTTCCGGCTGTGTCATATATCCTGAGCTTTGATGTCATCATTCCGCCCGATACGGAGCAGACGGCTTTTCCCTCCGGAGTTACCGCGAATCCCTGAACTTTGTCGCAAACGGACCAGGCGGCGACGGGAGCCGACATGTCGATGCCGAATTCAAGATCCGGATTTATCGCGTAGCCGAATATCAGCGCCTCGTATTTGCTGCCGTCGGGGGTTTCGAGAATGTGAGAGTCATCGGTATCGTATCCGTCGGCATGGTATTCGCCGACATAGAGAGTCTTTCCGTCACAGGAGCAGAATGAAGAATTGACGGGCACGGGCACACTGCCGATGAATTTAACAATCCCGCCGTCTTTCGCAGCGGCGATGTCGCTCTTTTTCATTACAAACAGCTTGCTCTGGTTGCTGATATAGACATAATCGCCCGCGCATGTGATTCCGCCCGCATGGCCACCGTATTCGCTGCCGTCTTCTCTCTGCAGGGAAATCATTGTAACCTCATTGCCCTTAACCTTATAAATGCGTGAAGGTGTATCATCGCTCATATATCCGCAGAATACATAGGTTTCTTCATCCGCAAAATATGTTGAGCCCTGCGGTACAAACGCCTCGCTCAGGCCGGGAATATCCGCCGCCTTTTCGGAATTTTTCATATAGTCGGGATAAAACAGCCCCCAGAAAAAAGAGGATATGAAAGTGATAACCGCAGTAAAAACCGCAAGCGGAGCTTTATTTGAATTATTCATTTTGTCTGTTCCTTTCGTTTTTTATATGATTATTATACACCCTTTCCCGGGATAATCAAT
>CADBOL010000292.1 GCA_902796295.1 Oscillospiraceae bacterium | reverse complement strand
TTCGTTACCGGGCGAAAAGATTTCATATTTACCGCCCGCAGGGAGCTTCTTGACCTTGATTGTCATAAGCATCTCTTTATTTTTGCCGCCCATTTCACACAGCGTTTTTTCGCCGTTAATGTCGAAATCTTCATAAAAAAGCATTGATTTACCTCCGCAGATTTTATTTTACGGTTACTATTTTAATATATTGCGAAAAAATAATCAATATGTTTGTTCAAAAATATTTTAGTTATTATTTTCGTCCAAATTTTAAAAAACTATTGACAAAAAGGCACAAAAGTGGTAAATTTTAATAGTAAAAATAATAAGAACAGGAGATTTAGTATGGCTGACAAAAAAACTGCTCTCGAAACTGCACTCGAAAAAATCGAAAAGGCGTACGGCAAGGGCTCGATTATGAGACTCGGGCAGAATGCGCGCCTTAATGTTGAAGCTATTCCCACCGGCTCATTTTCTCTTGATGTTGCTACCGGTATCGGCGGTCTGCCCCGCGGCAGGATTGTCGAAGTCTACGGCCCCGAGTCATCGGGTAAAACCACGCTTGCGCTCACCGCTATTGCCCAGGCGCAGCGCGCGGGCGGAGAGGCGGCCTTTATTGATGCCGAGCACGCTCTTGACCCTGTTTACGCCAAAAATCTGGGCGTTGATGTCGATTCTCTTCTTGTTTCACAGCCCGATGACGGTGAACAGGCTCTTGAGATAGCCGAAACTCTCGCGCGCTCGGGCGCGATAGATATAATCGTTGTTGACTCTGTTGCCGCGCTTGTTCCCCGCTCCGAGATAGAGGGAGAGATGGGCGACAGCCACGTAGGTCAGCACGCAAGACTTATGTCGCAGGCGATGAGAAAGCTTGCCGGCGCGATTTCAAAATCAAACACCCTCATTCTTTTCATCAATCAGCTGCGTGAAAAGGTCGGCGTCATCTACGGTAATCCCGAGGTGACCACCGGCGGCAGAGCGCTTAAATTCTACGCAAGCATGCGTATAGATGTCCGCCGCATTGAGGGTATCAAGCAGACCGGCGGCGAAATAATCGGCAACAGGACCAGGGCCAAGATTGTCAAGAACAAGGTTGCCCCTCCGTTCAAAGAGGCGGAGTTTGATATCCTTTACGGCAAAGGAATATCAAGAGTCGGCGAGCTTGTGGATCTCGGCGCGAAATATGATATAATCAAGAAGAGCGGCTCGTGGTACTCATATAATGAGAATAAGATCGGCCAGGGCAGAGAGGCGGTCAAAGACCTGCTCGCCTCCGATGCCGCGCTTGCCGCTGAGATTGAGCAGAAGATCAGAGATGCTATTCAGGCCGAGGTTGAGGAGAGAAACGCTCCCGCCGAGGCGAAGGCTCCCGCCGCTCCCGCTCCCGAGCGTAAGAGCGAAAGCAAGGCCGGCGCAAGAGCTAAGCTCGATATAGTGGTTGACGAAGACTGATAATGAAAATCTCTTATTCAAAGGGAAAGCAAAATAAAATCCATGTAAGCGTTGACGGTGAATACAGATTCACCGTTGACGCCGAATACTGGTTTCTTACTCCCTGGTACCGCCTTGATGAAATAAAAGACGGGGAGGAGAGCGAGAAGTTTCTTAACGAAGTCGGCTCGAGATATGCCTTTGTCTCGGGCCTGCGTCTGCTTTCTTATGCCGATAACAGCCGCCGCGACCTGTTCCGGAAGCTCACCAGGAAGGGGCATGATCCGGCTTATGTCAATAACGCGCTTGATAAGCTTGAGGAGCTCGGATATGTCAGCGACATGCGTTTTGCCGAAAATACGGCCGACAGGCTGCTTCGCACAAAGCATATGAGCAGAAGCGGCATAAAATCGGAGCTTTTACGAAAAGGTATCGGCGCAGAGATCATACAGGATGTTCTTGAGCGCCTGGAGATTGACCCGGCAAAAGAGATAGAGGCGCTTATAGAAAAGAAATATTACCGTTATCTCACAGATGAAAAAGGGCTCAGGAAGACTGTGGCGGCGCTGCAGAGGCTGGGTTATTCATGGTCGGATATCAAATCAGCAATCAGAAAATATACCGACGGCAGAGAGGAGTTTGACAGCGATGATTAGAGTAGGAATGATTTCGCTCGGATGCCCCAAAAATCAGGTTGACACAGAGAGGATGCTTGCGATTCTCGACGAAAAGGGATATGAGATAGCCGATTGTTATGAAGGCGCCGACGCAGTTGTGATCAACACCTGCGGTTTCATAGATGCCGCAAAGCAGGAGGCGATTGATAATATCCTCGAAATGGCTCAGCTGAAAGAAGAGGGCATCATAAAAAAGATAATTGTCACCGGCTGTATGAGCGAGGTATATAAAGAAGAAATCTTTACCGAGATGCCCGAGGTTGACGCCGTTGTCGGAATCGGCGCCATAGGGAATATCGGCGGGATAATCGAGAGAGTGCTCGCAGGTGAGAGAGTGACCGATTTACCCTCAAAATATGACCTGCCTCTTGTCGGTGAACGCCTGCTGACAACGCCCGAATACTGGGCATATCTCAAAATAGCGGACGGCTGCTCAAACAGATGCGCCTACTGCTCCATTCCTTATATCAGAGGCAATTACAGAAGCGTCGATTTTGAGACCGTGATTGAAGAGGCGAGACAGCTTGCCGCCTCGGGCGTAAAAGAGATTATTCTCATCGCGCAGGATACGACCGCCTACGGCCTTGATAAATACGGCAGGCTCAGGCTTCCCGAGCTGCTTGAGGAGCTGTGCGCAATTGACGGGATAAAGTGGATAAGAATGCTCTACTGCTATCCGGATAAGATTACGGATGAGCTGCTCGATGTGATGAAAAACAATCCGAAGATCCTTCACTATATCGATCTTCCGCTTCAGCATGCCGATGACGGAATCCTCAGGAGGATGAACAGACACGGAGACAGCGCATTTCTGCGCGATGTCATCCGCCGTATCAGAGAGGCAATGCCCGATGCCGTCATACGTACGACTATGATGGTGGGTTTCCCCGGTGAGGGAGAAGAGGAATTTGAAAACCTTGCCGATTTTGTAAATGAGATGGAGTTTGACCGTCTCGGCTGTTTCTCATTCTCACCGCAAGAGGGCACTCCCGCCTTTGATATGGAAGACCAGGTCGAGGAGGATGTGAAGGCGCGCAGGGGCGAAATCATCATGCAGGATCAGCTTGAAATCGTCACGCT
>CADBOL010000291.1 GCA_902796295.1 Oscillospiraceae bacterium | reverse complement strand
GGGAAAGGCCAGTGAACAAAATAAAAATCAAGATAATCAATTCTCAGGTCACGCAGTGATTTCGCGCAGGAGAGAAGCACATCGCCCTTCCCGTGCATATCATTCCAGACCTTTGAGGTGATAAACAGCTCTTCGCGCTTTACTTCGCCCGAGGCAATTGCGTCCTCAAAAACCCTGCCTATAAGATCCTCATTGCCGTAAACACTTGCGCAGTCAAAGAGACGGTATCCGGCTTTGATTGCTCCGGCAACCGCGGAGCTCACCTGCTCCGGTGTGAAACGGTCGCTGCCGAAAGTGCCCATACCTATACACGGAATCTCTTCGCCGTTTGACAGGCGGATTGAAGGAACCGCGCGCGGATCGGTTTTTTCCATTGTTATCTTCCTTTCTTACTCGTTTATAAGCATTATCTTGCCGTGAACCTGAGACGGATTCTTATACAGCTCAAAAGCCTTCGCCGCCTCGCTCATCGGAAATGTTTTATATATGAATGACGGGGCAAATTTAAGCTCGCCCGTACCGAGATACTTTGCTGTCATCTTCCACTCAATCCCCGGGAAAGGCGCCGAGTAGCTCATCCAGCTGCCTGTGAGAGTGAATTCCTTGCGGTTCATGTTTTCCCACTCCGCCGGGGTGAATGTCATATCGTTGTGAGGGGTGCCTATGAAGCAGAGCTTCGCCTTGTTGCCGGCGAGGGCGAAAGCCATCTTCATCGTGACGGGGCTGCCCGCCGATTCGAATACGGCGTCAAATCCCCTGCCCGATGTTATTTCAAGCGCTTTGTCTTTATAATCCGGCTCAAGGGTGTTGACGGTTTCGTCGGCTCCCATCCTTTTCGCGAGCTCAAGGCGGCTGTTATCGATATCAAACGCGACCGTCTTTTCCGCTCCGAGGATTTTTGCCCACTGCAGAGTAAAAATACCTATCGTGCCCATGCCGAGCACGGCAACGGTACCTCCGCCTTTGTATCCCGCGTGAAGCAGGCCGTGAAGCGCAACCGTTGACGGCTCAAACATTGCCGCCTGCTCATAAGGCACACTTGAATCATACTTAACTGCGTTGATTTCGGGTATCACAACATAATCGGCAAAGCTGCCCTGCTGCCTGCTCCCGATGAATGAATAATGCTTGCAGAGAGAATAATCGCCTTTTTTGCAGTCAACGCATTCCATACACGGAAGCAAAGGCGCGCCGCTGACCGTATCGCCGACCTTGATTGATTTTACCTCTTCGCCGGTTTCAACCACATCGCCGCTGAATTCGTGGCCGAGCACCACGGGGTAAAAATGAGCGCCGTTATGAAGAACTCTCGGCACATCGCTGCCGCAGATTCCCGTAGCTCTCACGCGGACCTTGACCTCGTTCTTTCCGCAGACCGGAGTTTCCCAGTCTGTATATCTTAAATCTTCGTTTCCGTAAAGAACAGCCGCTTTCAAATTCTCTCCTCCTTCATCAGAGGACTCAGCCTCTCATAGATTTCAATATATTTTTCATACGCCGCCGAATACACTTCCGATTTTGTTTCATCCGGCGTGTGAACTCTGTCCGCCTTAACCGCCGACTCCGCGGCTTTTGCCTCGCTCTCAAAAACGCCTGCTCCGGTACCGGCTAAGATTGCTGCGCCGAGCACTGTCGCCGAGTTGCCCAGAGGCACTTCGATGGTTTTTCCGGTAACGTCGGCTTTCATCTGAGTCCATACACGGCTTACGCTGCTGCCGCCCGCGGAGCGCATGAGATTGACCTTTGCTCCTGTCTTTTCCGCAGTTTCGAGATTGTGCCGCAGAGAGAAAGCGACGCCCTCCATAACGCTTCTTATCATATGAGCGCGGGTGTGGGCAAAAGTCAGGCCGTAAAAAACTCCCTTCGCGAAAGGATTCCACAGGGGGCTTCTCTCGCCGGCAAGATACGGCAGGAAAATAAGACCTTCGCTTCCCGCAGGCACCTCACCTGCAAGCTCATCCATCTGAGCGTAGGTGAGCTCGGGGCTGATATTGCCTCTGAGCCAACGCAGAGCGCCTGAGCCGCCGGTTGTGCCGCCCTGAAGCAGCCACATACCGGGCACGGTATGGCATCCCATAATTAAATCAGGGGTGCTGCCGCAGCCGGACGCGCAGATGCTCATTCCTCCCGCCTGACCGCTCTGCTCCTGTGTTGTGCCAGGGCTTACGGCGCCCACTCCGAGAGCAGCGCACGCCGCATCAAGTCCGCCCGCAATTACCGGTATTCCTTCACACAGGCCGGTTTCACGCGAGGCCTGTGCAGTAACGGAGCCGATAACCTTACTGCACTGCACCGGCTCCGGAAAAAGCTCCGCCGGAAGGCCCAGCGCTTTGAGCGCGGATTCATCCCACCTGCGGTTTTTCATATCAAAAAAATGATAAGCATATCCCTGGGAAACATCCTGCGAGGCGTTACCCGTCAGGCGCATACCTATAAAACTGTTTGACTGTAAAATATAAGCCGCCTTTGAGAATACATCGGGGGCGTTTTCTTTATACCACAAAACCTTCGGCAGAGAATATCCGGGCTGTATGGGGTTTTTGCATATTTCAAACCATTCGCCGTCAGACATGACAGAGCGCATTTCATCACACTGAGCCACGCTGCGCGTATCGGTCCATATAGGTGTGCGGCAGAGCGGATTTCCCTCGCTGTCGGCGGCAACAGCCGCCCAGCCCTGACCGTCGATTCCGACAGCCGATATATCACGGGGATTCACTCTCTGTGCGATTGATTTTACGGCTCTGCAGACCGCCGCCCACCATTCGTCCGGATCCTGCTCGGCAAAACGCGGCTGAGGATAAAAGGTCGGGTAGCTTTCAAGGGAATCCGCAATAAGACTGCCGCTGAAATCAAACACGGCCGCCTTAACCGCCGAGGTGCCGATATCTATACCCAGCAGATATTTTCCCATATTATGCCTTTCCGCCGCTGCCGCAGACTCCGATGAGCTGAGCGACTCTGTTTTCAACCGCGCTTCTGCCTTCGCCGAGATACTTTTTCGGGTCAAAAGCATCCGGCATTTCCGAGAGCGCCTTGCGCACAGCGGATGTGAAAGTGATACGCAGCTCTGTCGCGTAATTCACCTTGCAGATACCCCTCGCAATACACTCGCGCACCGTCTCATCGGGCACGCCGCTTGTGCCGTGAAGCACCAGAGGAACGGATACCCTGCTCCTGATTTCATCGAGCAGAGAAAGATTGAGCTTCGGCTCCGCCTTGTAAACGCCGTGCGCCGTGCCTATCGCAGGGGCAAAACTGCTTATCCCGGTGCGTGAAACGAATTCAGCCGCCTGACCGGGGTCGGTATAAAGCACGTCTGCCGAGTGAGTGTCTTCCTTGCCTCCCACGGTGCCGAGCTCCGCCTCAACGGGCAGAGGGGATGACGCCCTGACAACAGACCCGGACAGAGTGATATTCTCCTCAAAAGGAAGCAGCGAGCCGTCAATCATAAGAGAAGAATAACCTGCGTTTCTGCATCTTTCGGTCAGTTCAAAAGAATTGCCGTGATCGAGGTGAAGAGCCACGGGCACCGCCGCTTTTTCGGCGAGAGCGCGCACGGCTCCGGCGAAAGCCTCGGGCGGAGCGTATTTGAGAGTGCCCGGTGTTGTCTGAATTATGACGGGGGAATTCTCTTTCTCCGCGGCGGAAATAACCGCCTGAATCATCTCGAGATTTTCAACATTGAAGGCACCGACGGCATAGCCGCCCGCCTGCGCTTTTGAAAGCATTTCCAAGGTTCCGGTAAAACTCATATCCATACCTGCCGTTCGATAAAAAATACATATTTATTGTATCACAAAGAATATGTATATACAATAAGAATAATAAAAACTGATTGACATTAAAAACGGCCCGCCGGAGCGGACCGTTAATCATTTATTCTTCCTGTCTTATCTGGATGCTACGGAAGTAATGAGAGCAGCCAGTCTTACCGCGATATCCTCTGCTTCCCTGAGTTCATCCTCTGTTCCGCCGGCCTTTATAAAAAGCTCCTCCAACTTTAAGAGAAGTTTATTAAGGAAATCATTCATGTACTGAGAGACAAGGCTCGGGAAGTTTTTGATTACCCATGAAGCGGTTTTCTTCTCAACCGTAAAAGTAAAATCAACATCTTTGCCGAGAATATCACCGTTCACAGACTTCGTGTCATTATTAATTCTAAAAGTATATTTTCCTGCCGGAACACCCTTCGGATTAATTATACTGATGCTATACATGTATTTACCGTCTTCGAGTGCTTTCGCTCCATCAAAATACATATATTCCTGCATATCACCGTTTTCACATGAAACAGAAAAGCACTTCAATTCATTCCCATTTTCCGGTTTTTTCAGCTGAGTTGAGAAAACAATGTCAATTGCAATAATATCCGTATAAGAAAGCTCAGCTCCGTCAAGGCTTTTTCTCTCGTTGCCTCCACCGTAAACTTCAGCCGAAATGACTTCAAACGGAATCTTCGCAGGCTCTGCGTCGGTTGAGGTCGCGGCAGCATCCGCAGCTGCGGCGGTAACGCTGAAAAGCATGGTGAATACAAGCAGTATGCTGATAATTGATGTTAAACGTTTCATATTATTACTCCTTTTCGGTTAAAAAATATTATCATCTGAGTCTTCGTCTGTGTCTTCTGTGTCTTCCGTGTCTTCTGTGTCTTCAACGGCCTCTTCTTCCGATTCTTCAGCCTCGGTTTCCTCCGTTTCCGGATTCTCCTGCGCTTCCTCTTCCGGGCCGTCTGTCATTTCTTCGTCTCCGGATTCCGTATCCTCTTCGGTTTCTTTCCCTCCGTCATTCTCCTGCGTTTCATCTGAACCGCCGTGAGATTCTTCTCCTGCTTCCTCCTGCGGAATAAACTCTTCGGCTCCGCCGGCAGATGCTTTTCTCTTGAGAAGATAAAGCAGCCCGGCAACCGGAAGGGCTATAAGAGCAACCTCGGCAATAATCACAAAAGGCAGAGCGCTGTTATCGGCAGTGGGTTCCTCTTCTTTATAATACTTTTCAATACCCGGATATTCCTGCGGAACAGTCTCAAGCACCTGAGTTGAAGGTTCATAATATGCTTCGGTGCGGTAGTCATATGTATAGCCCGTATCCTCCTCCGCTTCCGGATATGTTTCTTCAAAAATACCCATTGTGGGCCGGATAATCTGCCTTGTGGTCTCGGGGATATATCTGGTTGTGGTTTCCGGCCTCGTGTAGGTTACGGTTTCGGGCATACGAGTAGTCGTTTCACGCGTTGTCGTCTCGCGTGTGGTTGTTTCCCTTGTCGTTCTCTCCGCTTTGGTTGTCTTATCCGAGCTGCCGCCGCTCGAGGGCCTGCCTCTTACAGAGCGGGCGATTCTGGTGGAAATCGCGGGAGCGGATGTGACAGCGGATCCGGCAGTCGCCTGCCTCGAGGTGGTTCCGGCTGATGAACCCGAGCCCGGTGAGCCGGACGATGAGGTGGTGGTTGTAATAGAAACATTAGCCTTTGCGGTTGTGGTTGTGGTGGTTGTGGAGGTTGTTGTGGTCTGGGCAACCGTAAATTTTACAGTCTTCTCCGAGCTGAGTCTGTAACCGCTGTCGGAGGTAATGCTGTCTTTAATCCTGAATGTATAGGATTCCCCTGCCGTGAGCGCGTTTTTCGGAGTAACGGCAACCATCCTGCCGTCTGATTCGCTGAATTTAACATCAATCGGAATCTCACTTGAGTTGCTGTCTGTCAATGAAAAACCGCCGGCATTTGATGACCTGACTGATGCGCCCGACACATAATCCGAAAAAACAACCGTAATTGTCGGATTAGCCGGCACACCGGTCTGCCCGTCGCTTATTGAGGGACTGCAGGTCAATTCCCCGTTATCGGCAAAAGCCGGAATAATACACAGCACTGCGATGCAGACCGCGGCAAGAAGCGCGGCGGCACGGCGGACTGTGACGGATTTATTCATAATCTCATCCCTTCATTACTGAAATTGGCACCGGCTGAAAAATCAGCTGTTACCGGGGATTATTCCCTGTGCCATTTTACTCCCTTGGGAGTATCCTCAAGAACTATTCCTTTTGCCTTGAGCTCGTCTCTGATTTTATCCGCGAGCGCCCAGTTCTTTTCGGCGCGCGCCTTAGTTCTCTCTTCTATAAGAGCGTCGATTTCGGCATCCGAATCATCCGCCTTGCGGTTGTAAACGAGCCCGAGCACTCCGGTAAGAGTATCAAAAACATTGATTGCGTACTCTATCGTCTCTTTTGAGGCGTTCACGCCGAGCACGGACGAATTGATATCTCTGACGAGGTCAAAGACGGCGGCAATTCCGTCTGCCGTGTTCAGATCATCGTCAAGCGCAGTGTTGAACTGTTCAATCCTGCTGTCAAGCTGCGCTTTGACATCCGGGTCAAGCTCGCCCTGCGCGGAGTTTTTCAGCTCAAAATCGAGACTGTCGCGGCAGGTGTAAAGACGTGTGAGTGATGCCTTGCACTGCTCTATGATATCCGTCGAATAGTTAATGGGGCTTCTGTATGATGATGAAATCATAAGATAGCGGATTGGCTCATAGCCGTATTTCTCCGCGACATCGCGCACGGTGAAGAAATTTCCGAGCGATTTTGACATTTTGACATTGTCAACATTTATGTAGCCGTTATGCATCCAGTAATTTGCAAACGGTTTGCCTGTGAAGCACTCGCTCTGCGCAATCTCATTCTCGTGGTGCGGAAAGATAAGATCAAGGCCGCCGCAGTGGATATCTATATTCTCTCCGAGATATCTGAGATTCATAGCGGAGCACTCGATATGCCAGCCCGGTCTGCCCTTTCCCCAGGGAGAATCCCAATAGGGTTCACCCGGTTTTGCGGCTTTCCAAAGGGCAAAATCCATCGGGTCGCGCTTGATATCGCCCACCATGATTCTCGCGCCCGCCTCAAGCTCCTCAAGCGGCTGATGCGAAAGCTTTCCGTATTCTTTGAATGTATTGGTGCTGAAATAAACGTCGCCGTCAACCTCATAGGCGTGTCCGTTTTCGATAAGACCGCTGACTATCTCAATAATCTTTTCGATATTTTCGGTTGCCTTCGGATGAATCGTTGCGTGCTTGAAATTGAGGCCGTCGGCATCGGTCCAGAATTCTTTTATATATTTCTCGGAAACGGTCTTGTAATCCGTCCCCTCTTCGTTTGCTCTCTTGATAATCTTATCATCGATATCGGTGAAATTCTGCACAAAGGTTACTTCGTATCCTCTGTATTCAAGGTATCTGCGGAGCACATCAAAAACGCAGAGCGGTCTGGCGTTTCCGATATGGATATAGTTATAGACCGTAGGGCCGCAGGCGTAGATTTTTACCTTGCCCGGCTCTATGGGCCTGAATTCCTGCTTTTCTCTTGTGAGCGTGTTAAATATCCTCATCATATCCATCTCCCTCATAAGATTTATTCATCGACTTTTTAAGAGAGTATATCTCTTTACGGAGTCTGGCAAATTCCTGAGCGACCGGGTCGGGAATGTCAATCTGGTCAAGGTCGCTGTCAACACGCACTCCGTTTTGCTTGACTATCCTCGCCGGCACGCCGACCGCCGTGCAGTTGTCGGGAATATTCTGAAGCACAACGGCGCCGGATGCTATTTTTGTGTTGTTTCCTATCACAACGGGGCCGAGCACCTTCGCGCCCGAGCCTATCATGACATTATTGCCTATTGTCGGGTGGCGCTTGCCGGTCTCTTTGCCGGTACCGCCGAGGGTAACCCCCTGATAAAGCGTGACATCATCGCCTATCTCCGCGGTCTCGCCTATCACAACGCCCGTGCCGTGGTCTATGAATACACGCTTGCCCATCTTTGCGGCAGGATGTATCTCGATACCCGTCTTTCTCGAAGCTCTCTGTGAAATCCAACGGGCAATGAAAAAGAATCCGTGTCTGTAAAACCAATTTGCGCGCCTGTGCATTCTTATGGCCTTAAGCCCCGGATAAAGGAAGAGGACCTCAAAAACACTCCTCGCCGCAGGGTCCCTGTTTCTAACACAGGCTATATCTTCTCTGAGCTGATTAAACATAATTCCCCCAAAAATATAAAACGTCTCTGCCGGGCGGGTACATAAGTACCGGCTCCACGCAGAGGCGTCAGTCGCGGTTCCACTCTGGTTTATAACTCTTGCGGCTTTAACGCAGCCGTACGCATGAGAATACTGAGACAGGTCCGTTCATCTCACGAGCCGCCGGACGCACTTCATTTCTGAGCCATAAAGGGCTTCGCAGCACCCGCCCTCTCTCTGATATGGCCTTAAAAACTACTCTTCCCGGCCGTTGCTTTAAATGTTTGCCGCTATTATAGATTAATAATATTAAAAAGTCAATAGATAAAAAATGAACGTTTTATTTCAAAAAAAGCTTATTTATTTTGAGAGAACATCCCTGCCGATAAGGTCATACTCATTGACCCCGATTACCTTAACCTCGGCAAAATCGCCGGGCTCATAGTTTCTGTCCGTCGTGAACCTCATCACTCCGTCAATCTCCGGGGCATCCATATAGGTTCTGCCCGAGTATGAATCGGAATAGGCATCGTATTCGTCAACAAGCACCGTGTATATTTTGCCTGTTCTCTCCTCATTCTTGAGCGTGACGATTTCAAGCTGATCCTGCATGATGATTTCGCCCCTGCGCGCCTTCACATCCTCCTCGACCTGGTCTTCCATATCAAAG
>CADBOL010000290.1 GCA_902796295.1 Oscillospiraceae bacterium | reverse complement strand
TTTCTTAAGTCTGAGGATTACGCGCAGACCGGCACTCGAAATATATTCAAGCTCAGATGCATCTATAACCAAAATGCCGTTAAAATCCTGAAGTGCCGGCATAAGCTCTTTCTCGGCCTCGGCGGAATTAGATGAATCAATTCGGCCTTTAATAAAAACGGTTTTTGTATTATCGGCTGAATCAAACTTAAAATCAATCATATTAATTCTCCTGAGTCGGTTTATCAGTCCGGAATAACCGGGGTCCAGTATTCATTATTATATATATCGCTAATCAGATAGGTAGCGGAGCAGTTATCTTCATCTACCGTAACATTGGATATTACATGATCCCCGTTATAAATGAGCTCATCACCGAGCCTGTAACTGTCAAGGTACTCGCCTTCATAAGAATAGAAATCGCAAACGAATTCAATTTTATCGCCCTCATTGAGTTTTTCCATTCCTTTGGCTACAGTATCGGTTTCTCCGTTAACATAATCGGTTCTCGCTCCGGCAATGTAACCGCGCGGATGTGCATTATCAAATACAAGAATAAGATTCGCTCTCTCGCCGTTAAGAAGAACGGGGACTCTGCCGGTAATAGTGTAATTCGTTCCGTCATCAAAAGTATCAATATAATAATAAGGAACAGGCTGATTGTCAATTGCAATCCATGTGCCGTCAAAGTCGCTTATCAGCTCGCCGTTATCGGAAATCTTATAAACATTATCAAGGCCCATATCAATGTATCCTTCGCCGTCATCATAGAATACATTGAGACAAAGCGAATGAATCTGGCTCCACTGTTCATCGCTGATTGCAATGCGTTTTTCACCGTCAGCTTCTTTCCATTCCCACTCATCCGTAACAAGCTGGTTTTCATTAATAACCTCGGCTGCTCTGTCAACATTGAAATTGTTTCCGAGAAGAGCTCCGGCAATGCTCATAAGACCTCCCAGACCGCCGGAAGATGACGGAGCGGAAGCAACGGGAGCTCCGGATGATGATGCCGAACCGAGGAAACCTGAAAGAAGATCGGCAATATCAATCGAAGTGGAAGATGATGAGCCGGTATAGTTCCCGAGAAGTGAAGGAAGCGGAGAAGCCTGGTTTCCGTCATTAGCAACGACCTGACCGGAAAGCTCAAGACTGGCAAAAGAACGGATACACTCGGTATAATCACTGTCTAAACCGAGCGACTCATATGCCTTTACTGCGCTCGCAACCCTTGAAGTCTTTTTATAAGGAAAATATATTGCAAGTCCGTAAGCATTAGTTACAGATGAAGAAGTCTTATTATATTTGACTGATTTAAGAAGAGCCTGTGCAAGATTCTTTGCTTTCTCGGTGCCGATATTATAGGCGAGGTGAACAAGATCTATCTGATCGGATTTGCTCGAAACAGCAAACTCGCGTGTCTTTGAGCGCGCATCGGAAATCTTCTTATAATCTTTTCCGTTAATAGCCGATGCTGTTTCATTGGCAAACTGAGCAAATTCCTGAGGAACACTTGCAACAAGTTCGGGCAGATCAATTACGGAAAGCGTGGTCTTCTGACCGGGACAGCGCTGATTGCAGTATGATACAAAATCATCAACAATAATTTTACCCAGTGAAACAGTATCAATCGCAGGATTCTTTGAAAGCTCCGAAAGCCATCTTGTATGATACCAGCCGACACCCGGTTCGGTCTCTTCGGATCCTATAAGATAATCGGCAAAGGGCTCAAGCATAAGAGCATTTTCAAGTGTTCCCATAAGACAGGCATCAAATCCAATAAAATCGAACTTGGTATTTGAAGCCGTGAGAGCATCTTTTATACCCTTAAGAGTCATTGAACCTGCATTGGCATTTCTTTCATCATAACCGAATCCGGAAATTGAACCGCCGCCGTGATCCCAGAGCACAAGAATGTTTCTGTTAGCAGGATAATTCTTGGTGCAGTAATTAATGAATCTTGTAAGAGTCGCGGGGTTAGTCATTGCCTGTGTCCCGTCATTCTTGACAAGACACGACAGATTGCCGTTTGATATTTTATAAATCTGATTTACCGTATTGCTGATACCGTTTATCTTCCAGCTTTTGCATCCGCCGGTATAGACTATGACATCAACATTGGAATTAAGCGTGGCAGCAGCCATCTCTTTCATATCGGAGCTTGCCATACCGCTCTTTGATTCAAGGTCGGTGCCGCACATATAAACCATAACGGTCGCGTGATCTCTGGAATCATTATAATAAACAGTCCTCTTATCACGCGCAGATTCCGATACTTCGGTATTGAGTTTACCGGAATTAGACTCGGTAATCCAGCCGGAAGAAATGGAAGAATCGGTAAAACCGCTGAAAAGGCCCGAAACAGGTGATGAAATATTATTGTTATTTGAAGGTGTTGCGGTATTACCTCCGCCGAGAATATTGCTCAGCCCGAAACCGCCTCCGAAAAGAAGAGCAATAATAATGGCAAAAATACCGAGCTTGCTTCTTGAACGAGTGGGACCGCCGCCACCCGTACCTTGAGGAGCGCCTCCCGACGGCGGAGGAGTACCCTCTCCCCTGCCGCTGTAGCCCTGTTCTCTTCCTACTCTGCCGGTGCCGAGACCTTCGCCTCTTCTTTCTATAGGTTTACCTTCGCCGGTAACATATTTTTCTCTGCCTCTGGGTTGCTGTGCCATACAGAAACCTCCCTGTAATAAATCTTGTATATATTATATTTTTTTCTTTAAAATTAGTCAACATTTTTATTGAAAATTCTTTCTTCACAGTTTATACTGAAATCAATAAATTAAACCGGAGGTTTTACTATGAAAAAAGCACTCGGAAACGCAGAATTCATTATTACGGAATTTACTCCTTTTGTTGAGCTTAATAACCCCTGGGGCACGGCAAGACCCGATCTGTATCAGCATTCAAATCTCACTGCATATGAAGGTCTTCCTTTCTTTTACACCGATTTTGAAACCGGTGATTTCAAAAAGGCCGAAATAATCTTTACATCTCTGGGATGCTGTGACATCTATATCAACGGAGAAAGAATCGGCACCGGTGAAATGAAACCCGGCTGGACCGATTACAACAAAAGAGTTTTATATATGTCTAATGATATTACGGAAAAAATCATTCCCGGTAAAAACAGAATTCTGGCTGTTGTATCTCCCGGATGGTACTGCGGAAGGATAGCCGGAGGAATTTACGGGAACAAAACTCCGTCATTTGCAGCCCGTATTCTTATTGACGGCGAAGAAAAACTCGTTACCGATGAAAAATGGAAATCTTCGGTAGGCGGCGAAACGCGTTTCAGCGATATATGGGACGGTGAATATACCGACGCGAATTATCCTTCATACGCAAAAATGAGTATCCCCGGAACAAGAATTAAAAACTTGAAGAAAACTTCGGTATATAATTACGGCGGTGATGTGACCGCCTATATCGGTCCCGATGTCAGAGTCAGAGAAAAACTTTCACGGAAGCCGGAAACCATGACTGTAACTGACGGGATCAGATATAACGGCACTTATTTCGGTGAGGTAAGCATATCGGATGAATGTGCCGGACTTCCGCTTACACTGAAAAAAGGACAGAAGCTTACAGTTGATCTCGGTCAGGAAATCGTCGGAAGACTCAGACTCAGATTCAAATCCGTCAAAGGCTGCGAGTTAGTAATCCGCTATGCTGAATTCTTAAATGACAGCGGAGACCTGAACAGAGGAAATGACGGACCGAAAGGATCGGTTTATACAATCAATCTGCGATCTGCGCTCGGAAGAGAGCATTATATTTTTGCCGACAGCAAAGAAACGGAATTTTCACCGAGATTTACTTTTTACGGATTCAGATACGCCGAAATCTATGCCCGTGAAGATGTAACAATCTATGACATTACCGGTGAGGTTATAGGAAACGATACTAAGGAAACAGGTAAAATTGTCACATCGGATGAAAACGTAAATAAACTGATTTCAAATATTATCTGGGGTCAGAGAAGCAATTACCTCAGTGTTCCGACAGACTGTCCTCAGAGAGATGAGCGACTCGGTTGGACCGGTGATGCTCAGGCTTTCAGTGTTACGGCAGCTTATAACGCCGATGTTTACGGATTTTTCCGCAAATGGATGCAGGATATGCGTGACAGTCAGAGCGAATCCGGCGGCTATGCTGACGTAAACCCCCGGGTCGGATACTGCAGCAGCGAAGATGCGTGCGCCTGGGGAGACGCCGGTATAATTATTCCTTATAATATGTATATGATGACCGGCAATAAAAAGATACTGGACGAGCATTTTGATTCAATGGAAAAATACATTGAAGGATTGGTATCAAAATACGGATATTCCGGTCCCATACCGAGATACGGCGACTGGCTCGCATATGACTGGTGCGACAACAAATACATTTCCTCCGCTTATTTTGTACACGATATTGATCTGATGATTAAAATGAGTGAAGCAACAGGCAGAACCGACCGCGCAGCTCATTATGTCAAACTCAGAAAAAAAGCTTACGATTATTTCAAAAAGAATTTTATGTCACGCGGAAAGCTTATCGAAAACACACAGTGCAACAAAATAATCGCGCTTGCATTCGATCTGCTTGATGATAAATATGCTCTGAAAGTAGCAGACGAGCTTGAAAAACAGATAAAAGATAACGGAGACCGCCTCTCATGCGGCTTCCTCGGAACATATAATCTCTGCCCCGCACTTTCAAAATACGGCAAAGACAAGACCGCATACAATCTGCTTCTTCAGAGGAACGAGCCTTCCTGGCTGTATTCAGTCGACCAGGGAGCTACAACCATATGGGAAAGGTGGAATTCCTATACGAAGGATAAAGGTTTCGGCGACGTAGGAATGAATTCATTCAACCACTACGCATACGGATCAATCGGAGAGTGGATGTACCGCTTTATGGCAGGCATTGAACCGGCAGAGCCGGGTTTCGGAAAAATCAGACTTCAGCCCGTAATTGACTTAAGAACCCGTGATGAACTTCCCGAAGGTCAGAAAAACATCACTTTTGTCAAAGCGTCATATAAATCCGCCGCAGGAATGATTAAATCTGAGTGGTGCACCGAAAACGGATTAGTCTACAGATGTTCAGTTCCGAAAAACGCTTCTGCCGATCTGACACTGCCTTTAATCGGCAAAAAAATTATTCTAAACGGCAAAACACTTGCAAAATCAAAATACACGATTGACAAAGACAGAATAACAATTAATATAACCGAAGGAAGTTACGAATTTGTTATTAAATAAATGTACAAAATGTCTTTGATTTCAACATATTTATTTGACAATTTTTAATAACTGTGTTATATTTTTTTCAGAGCAGAAGCTCATAATATTATGAGGGAGGCATATCCATGGGTAAATTTGTAGTCAAAGCAGTTAAATCCGGCGTAAAATTTAATCTTAAAGCGGGTAACGGAGAAATCATTGCCACAAGTGAAGTGTATTCCTCAGAAAAAACCTGCCTTAACGGAATTGCAAGCGTCCGTAAAAACTGCGCAAGCGAAATCGAAGATCAGACAGTAGAAGGATTCGCAGCCGTCAAGCATCCCAAGTATGAAGTCTATGTTGACAAAAAAGGTGAATTCAGATTCCGTCTGAAGGCAAGAAACGGAGAGATTATTGCTACCGGTGAGGGCTATAAAACCAAGAAGAGCTGTCTCAACGGTATTGCGAGCATCAAAAAGAATGCTCCCGAATCTCCCGTTGTAAAAGAATAAGCATATTAACCGGTGGGGGGCTTTGCCTTTGCAAAGTCCTCTTTTTTAACGTTATTTAATGATAAATGAAGCAGAGAGGAAACCATAATGATCAGCAACAAAAGAATAGTTCTTACCGGAGCATCAAGCGGTATAGGGCTTGAAGTTCTGAAACTACTCAGTTCCGAAAAAACCAACACAATACTCGCCGTGTCACGCCACGCAGAAGAAAAACTTACGGGTTTTGCGGAGAACGTAATTCCATTTACATGTGATGTCAGTACAAGAGAAGGCGTTGACTCGATTTTCAAAAAAGCGGATGAAGCTTTCGGCGGAAAAATAATTGATATTTTTTATGCAAATGCGGGATTTCCTTACTACGAGGAATTCAATTACACCAATTGGGAAAGAATTCTCGATATTTTTGAAACCAACACCATTTCGCCGATTTATACTTACGCCAAGTATCTTCATTATCTTGACGGCAGGCCGGGGCATCTTGCGTATACCGTTTCCGCTATCGGGCAGATGGCAATGCCCGGATACGCACTTTATTCAGCCACGAAATTCGCCCTTCACGGTTTTCAGCAGGCAATCCGTCTAGAAAAGCCGAATTCTCTGAAACTTACCTGTCTTTATCCCGTAGCAACCGATACAAACTTTTTCAAGGTTGCGGCTCCGATCGGTTTCGAAAAACCGTTCCCTGTTCAAAAGCCCGAAATCGTTGCGCGTAAGATGGTCGCAGGTCTCGAAAAGGATAAAAAATTCGTTTCACCCAGTCCTCTTTTCGCTCTGTCTAAAGTTCTGATGACTGTTGCGCCTCCTGTAAGAACGGTATACTGGAAACTTGAAAAAGCAAAACTTGACAGATTCAAAAAAGAAATCGAAAAACTGAAAGGTATAATCAGATGAGTTACGACTTATTATTTTCTCCGATAAAAATCGGTAATCTCGAAATAAAAAACAGAATAGTTATGACCGCGGCAGAATTCAGCTTAGGTCAGATAGACGGTACCCCGACCGAGAGAATGATGGATTATTATGAAGAAAGGGCAAAAGGAGAAGTCGGTCTTATAATTCCCGGTATATGCCGTGTCAACGATATGGGTGCCGCATCTACATTCACACAGCTTTCAATGAGCAGCGACCGCCATATTGAGCCGATGAAAGAGATGGCAAGGCGTATTCATTCTCACGGCGCAAAGCTTTGCATTCAGCTTCATCATCCGGGCAGGCAGGGCTATTCAAGCTCAATCAATACTCTGCCGCTTATAACACCTATGGTCAAAGCCTTTCCGAAGCTTCCCGGTCTTCTTTTCAAATCGACTCCCGTCCTCCTCGGCCTTGAGCAGAAAAAAATCTGCTTTTCAATGCAGGCCCCTTCCGAATGTGAACTTTCCGCTCACGGTGCAATGAGAATACACGCTATGAGCAAAAGAGAAATAAAATCATTGATCAATGATTTTATCAACGCAGCGGTCAGATGTAAAAAAGCCGATGTTGACGCAGTTGAGCTTCATTCTACTCACGGATATATACTGCATCAGTTCCTGAGCCCGAATACAAACAAAAGAACAGATGAATACGGAGGCAGTTTTGAAAACAGATTGAGATTCATTTCGGAAATCATCACCGGAATAAAAGAAAAATGCGGAAAAGACTACCCTCTGATAGTCCGTCTTACTGTTGATGAAATGTATGACAGAATCGGTAAACCGGGCAAGGGATACGCACTTGAAGAGGGAATAAAAATAGCCAAAGCGCTTGAGAAACTCGGAATTGACGCCATAGATGTTTCAAGCGCCTGCTATGATACATATAACTACTGGCTTGAACCGACATCATTTGAGCCGGGCTGGAGAGCTTATCTCGCCAAAGCCGTCAAAGAGGAAGTGTCAATTCCGGTAATTGCCGCGAATTATATCCGCTCTCCCGAGCAGGCTGAAAGGCAGATTGAAGAAGGATATCAGGATATGGTAGGCTCAGCCAGAAGTTTCATCTGCGATCCGCATCTCGCAAAGAAAGCCAAAGAAGGAAAACCAAATGAAATTCGCAGATGCATTGGATGCCTTCACTGTATTGAATCATTTGTCAATAATGCCGCCGTCGGAAAACCCGGTGAATGCGCTCTGAATCCGGGCGTCGGTAACGAGAAACAGTATTACTCACCCGATGAAAGCGGAAAAGGTAAAAAGACAGTGGTAATAGGAGCCGGCCCCGCCGGTCTTACCGCTGCAATAACTCTTGCGCGCAGAGGATTCTCCGTAACGGTATTTGAAAAGAATGACAAACCGGGCGGACAGGTAATTACCGCCGCATCCGGTCACCTTAAAGAAAAGCTGTATTGGTGTATCGAAGATATGATGACTGAGGCAACAGGCCTCGGTGTAGAATTCAGATTCAATACCGGGGCGGATGAAAAATCTGTCAGGGAATTGAATCCTTACTCAATTATCATAGCGACCGGCGCTGTCCCTGTGATTCCGCGCTCCATAAAAGGGACAGAAAGAGAGAGTGTATATACCGCTCCGGATATCCTGCTCGGCAGGGTCAGCCTGAAGAATAAAAAAGTGGCTGTTGCGGGTAGCGGACTGACAGGCCTTGAAACAGCTGAATCTCTCGCTCTTGACGGGAATGAAGTAACTATAATAGAGGCCGCCGATGCAATCGCTCCGAAAGCATGGTTCCAGCACATCGACGATTCACTGTCACGGCTAAATCCTCTCGGAGTTAAAATACTTACCTCAACGGCTCTGAGCGAGATAAAAGACGGTGAAATCACAGTTAAAAAATCAGACGGAAAAGAAGAAACAATAGCCTGCGACGCAGTAGTAATGGCAGTCGGTGTCAGAGGAGACAAAACTCTGCTTGACGATATGCAGAATATTACCGTAAATACATTTGTATGCGGCGACGCGAATAAAGGCGGAAGTATAGGCAGGGCAAATCACGATGCTTATAAGACCGCAATGTGTATTAAATAATGAAATTATTCAGAATAGCTGTATTTGTATTTTCAGCCGCGGAAATCCTTCTGAATATCGGCCCGTTTTTCACATCGGGTGAAAAAAACATCGGTATTCTTGCCGGTGTCGGTACAGGTATGCTTTTGCTTGTTTATGCGCTGTTTTTCAAAAAAATCAATTCTTTGATTGTTTCTGTCTGGCATTATACTCCCGGTAAAATCATCTTGTGTTTGATTTCGGCTATACTCACAACAGTGATTATTGCTTTCTGTTTTACGTTTATCAATGTTGTCAGATACAGCCGGGAATCCGATAAAAGACCGGAATATATCATAGTTCTCGGATGCAAAGTCAACGGAACAAAACCGGGGCGTTTTCTGAAACTGAGAATCAATACCGCTTTTAAATACCTGAGTGAGAATCCTGGCTCCAAAGCGATTCTCACCGGAGGTCAGGGACAGGGCGAAGATATTTCCGAAGGAAAATGCATGCGTGACGAATTGATATCACTCGGTATTTCCCCCGACAGACTGACAGCAGAAGAAAAATCATCGTCAACATACGAAAATTTCCGTAACTCAATTGAAATTCTTGAAGCGGACGGAAATCGTGCTTCGGAAATAGGCGTGGTCACAAACGATTTTCACGAATACAGAGCAATAAAATATGCAGAGAAAAACGGTATCAAAGGATATTCATTTCCCGCCAAAACTCCCCGGAACGGATATCTGCCTTTTGCCGTCAGAGAAGTCTTTGCAGTATGGTATCAGATATATCTCGGGAGAAACAACCTCAGAAAAACAGGAGTGATACAATGAAGATACTTGTCGCGGGTGCCGGTCACGGAGGTCTTACTGCAGCTGCTTTACTCTCAAAGCAAGGCCATGATGTGACCGTTTATGAAAAGAAAAAAAGAGAAGAAATCGGATATGACTGGGAAGACAGATTCACATTCGCTCTACTCGAAGATCTGACCGGCAAAAAAATTCCGGAGGATTCATGGAGATACAGAGGTGACTGCGCTTTTATCAGTCCGTCATACAAAAGCAGTGTCATAATCAATTATACCGATGAAAACAGGCAGAAAATCATGCAGAGAAAACCGCTGCTGAATATGCTGATTGAATTTGCCTCAGAGAACAATGTCAGGTTTGAATTCGAGAATAATGTCAGTTTAATAACTGAAGATGATGCAGTCAAAGGTCTCTCGACAGCCGAAGGAGATGTTTACGCGGATCTTGTTATTGATGCATGCGGAGTATTATCTCCTTTGCGCTCCTCACTTCCTGAAAAATATCTTGTTGAAAAGAATCTGTCAAAAGGCGAACTATTTTATGTACGCAGAGCATATTTCAACAAAACGGACAGCACCTTGCCCGATGTTCCTTTTGAGGTATATCTCTGCCATGACCGCGAGCCCGGTCTTTCCTGGTGCTGCGTAAACGATGACAGTGTTGATATTCTTATCGGCAGGACTGAGCCGGTTGACAAAGATAAATTTGACAGCTGTGTCAGTTCATTCAGAGAAAAACATCCTTTTATCGGAGAAGAAATAATTCATGGCGGTATATACGGTACTATCCCCGTAAGAAGATGTCTTTCTGTAATGATTGCTCCCGGGTACGCCGCTGCGGGAGATTCTGCATTTATGACTACACCGATGAACGGAATGGGAATCGATCTGTCACTGAACGCAGGCAGGATTCTTGCTGAAGAAATCATAAAAGCCGGGAATTGCAGCGTTGACACATTATGGGACTATAACAAAAGATTTATCAAAGAATACGGCGCCGAAACCGCCAAGAACGAAGGTCTTAAGAATTCATTGCTGAAAATGGCTGAATCCGGCGTTGACTTCCTTTTTGATAATGAAGTTATTCAGTCGTCGGATTTATCCGGAGCAGGCTCAGATACAAGTTTTTCTTCTCTTATGGGTAAATTCATCAGAGGAATGAGAAATCCCAAATACTTTTTCGCCTTACTCGGCGGACTGACAGCCGGAGCAAAATTGATGAAAACAATGAAAAATATACCTGACAATTACAATTTGAGCGAAATCGCGGGGTGGTGCGAAAAGGTTAAAACCGCATCCGGCAAAGTCTCAATTTCATAAACCTTTAAGAAGCAGTTTGCATTATAAAAATGTAAACTGCTTTTGTATTTTATGATAAAAAAATCGTTTCTAGTGTATTT
>CADBOL010000289.1 GCA_902796295.1 Oscillospiraceae bacterium | reverse complement strand
GCTCTTTCCGCTGAATTCGACGCTTATTTTGCCGCTCCCGAATTTTCATGTGACAATGCGGCAGGTGTTGCCGTACTATCATATCTTAAGGATAAAAACAATGCCTGATATTATTTCCGTGTCTGCGCTCAACAGGTATGTCAAATCAATACTTGACGCAGACAGCAACATTCAGTCTGTCTATATCAAAGGACAGATTTCCAATTTCAAAAACCATTATCAGACCGGGCACTTTTACTTCTCTCTCAAGGATGAGAAGGCGCAGGTGCGCGCGGTAATGTTCCGCTCGGCAAATCAGAAGCTGAAATTCACACCCGAAAATGATATGAGCGTCATAGTCAGGGCGAGAGTTTCGATATATGAGGTCAGCGGAGATTATCAGATTTATGTGGATGATATGCAGCCCGACGGGGTCGGCGCTCTCGCGCTCGCTTTTGAGCAGCTGAGAAAAAAGCTTGCCGCCGAGGGGCTGTTTGACGCGGAGCACAAAAAGAAAATTCCCGCTTTCCCCAAAAAAGTCGGAGTGGTAACATCCGAAAGCGGCGCCGCGGTCAGAGACATAATAAACGTCATCTCAAGAAGGTACCCGGTATGTGAGATAATTCTTTACCCGGTTGCCGTACAGGGCAGCACAGCCGCGGAGCAGATAGCTCGGGCAATAGCGTATCTGAACCGCGAAGACGCGGCGGATGTGCTTATAGTCGGCAGAGGCGGCGGCTCGATAGAGGATTTATGGGCATTCAACGAAGAAGCAACCGCCCGCGCAGTCTATGAAAGCAGAATACCGGTAATTTCCGCGGTAGGTCATGAAACCGATTTCACAATATGCGACTATGTCGCGGACCTGAGAGCTCCGACACCGTCCGCGGCCGCGGAGCTTGCCGTGCCCGATATAAGGGAACTGAGAAATATATTCTTTACATACGGTCAGCGTATATCAAAAGGAACAGACGCGGCGCTTGAGGAAAGAGCGCAGGCTCTTAATAACCTGAGAATAAGACTTGCATCCGCAAGCCCCGCTTCATACATAGAGAATCTGATGCTCAGACTTGACCGTGTTTCCGGCTCAATGCAGTCGGCATACGAAAAAGAGATAAACTCAAAGAAAGCCGGACTTGAAATTCTCACGGAGCGGCTGAGTCAGTCAGACCCGCTGAAAATCCTCTCAAAAGGATACGGCATTGTAACAAAAGGCGCAGACGTGATAACCGACTGCTCGGAGCTTGAAAGCGGAGATATAATAAAACTGCGGCTTTATAACGGCGAAAAAGAATGTGAGGTACTGTGATGAGCGAAAGTTTTGATTTTGAAAAATCAATTGAAAGGCTTGAGGAAATAACCGCGAAACTTGAAAAAGGAAAGCTTAAACTCGATGAGATGACAGCGCTTTATTCAGAGGGAACAAAGCTTGTCGCTTCCTGCGGGAAAAAGCTTGAGGAAGCGCAGCTGAAAATAACAAAAATCACGGGAGAAAATGAAAACGATGGATAATTTTGATTCTCTGTATTCAAGATATCTTGATGAATTCAATGATTTTCTGCAGAGCAGAACCGATATAAAAAAATTTGAGGGCAGAGACTCCGACGGCTTCTATTCCGTTATGGAGGCAATCACCTATTCTCTCGCAAACGGCGGAAAGAGGATAAGACCTGTTATCGCGCTTGAATTCTGCCGCCTTTGCTCGGGCGATCACACGGATGCGCTCGATTTCGCTCTCGCGATAGAAATGATACACACCTATTCTCTCATACACGATGATCTTCCCTGTATGGATGATGACGACCTTCGCAGAGGAAAGCCGTCAAATCACATCGTTTACGGCTACGCCAACGCCCTGCTTGCGGGTGACGGTCTGCAGGCGCTCGCCTTTGAAACAATCGCACGCTCGGAGCTCTCAGACGATAAAAAGACAGCCGCAATAACCCTGCTTGCCGATGCGGCAGGCCCCTGCGGTATGGTTGCCGGTCAGGCAATGGACCTTGATAATGAGAATAAATATATAGGGCTCGACGATCTGAAGGCAACAGATTCGCTCAAGACCGGCAAGCTCATCACCGCTTCGGCTCTTATGGGCTGTATCGCCGGGAGCGCGGACAGGGAAAAATTCCTTGCCGCCGAAACATACTCAAAAAATATCGGTCTCGCTTTTCAGATAGTTGACGACATCCTCGATGTCACGGGCGATGAGAGCAAGCTCGGAAAACCCGTCGGCAGCGATGAAATAAGCGGTAAATCGACATATGTCACACTGCTCGGCATAGACGAGGCAAAGAGACTGGCAAAAGAGCTCACTACCGAAGCAGTCAGGGCGCTGACCGTTTTCGGAGATGACGCGTGGTTCCTTGAAGAGCTTGCGTCAAAACTTCTTTACAGGGAAAGCTGAAATGGAAAACCTCGGAAAATACAGATTTCTCGGCAGAGTAAACAGCCCCGCGGAGCTCAGAAAGCTCAGCGATGATGAGCTTGACATCCTCTGCTCGGAAATAAGGTCAAAGCTGATTGAGACCGTCTCCGCAAACGGCGGGCATCTGGCCTCAAATCTCGGCACCGTCGAGCTGACAGTTGCTCTTCACAGAAGCTTCAACGCTCCCGAAGACACGATAGTCTGGGATGTCGGGCATCAGGCATATACTCACAAGCTTCTTACCGGGAGATTCGAAAGCTTTGATACCCTCAGACGTGAAGGCGGTATTTCCGGCTTCGTGAGACCCGATGAGAGCATCTACGACTCATTCTATGAAGGCCACGCCGGCACTTCCGTCTCGCAGGCGGCAGGCGTTGCCGCCGTCAACAGAATAAAGGGAAACCAGAATTATGCCGTGGCGGTCATAGGTGACGGCTCTTTCGGAAACGGAATGGTCTATGAAGCGATGAATGTTGCCGGGGCCGAAAAAAACAGGCTGATAGTAATTCTCAACGACAATGAAATGTCAATTGACGAAAATGTCGGCTCCATGGCAAAAAAACTCGCGAGAATCCGCGCAAAGCCCGAATACTACAGATTCAAGGCAAAAACGGAAAAAGCTCTCAATCACATTCCGTTTATAGGCAGATATCTCGCGTCATTTCTCTTCAGAATCAAATCCACTCTCAAGACTATCATTTACAAATCCTCATTCTTTGAGGATATGGGATTCAGATATATAGGTCCTATTGACGGTCACGACATACAGGCGCTGAGCGAAGCAATGAACTCGGCTAAAATGGTAAACGGTCCGACCCTCATTCACGTGAATACAATAAAAGGCAAGGGCTATGACTTCGCCGAAAATTCACCCGAAATGTATCACGGAGTATCCCGATTTGATATTGATACGGGCGCGGAAAACTCGGGAGACGGCAATTATTCATCGCAGTTCTGCAAAGCCCTTTGCGAATTTGCCGAAAAGGATAAGCGCATCTGCGCCGTTACCGCGGCTATGACCATCGGCACGGGGCTGCAGGATTTCTTTAAAGAATACCCCGAGCGCTCATTTGATGTGGGTATAGCGGAAGAGCACGCCGTCACATTCTGCTCAGGTCTCGCGAAAAGCGGTATGATTCCCGTTTTCGCGGTTTATTCCACTTTTTTGCAGAGATGCGTTGACCAGCTGATTCACGACGGCGCTCTGCAGAGACAGAAAATGATCATAGCCGTCGACAGAGCCGGGTTTGTCGGTGAAGACGGCGAAACGCATCAGGGACTATTAGACATACCTCTGACCGGCTGCATACCCGGAGCGACCATATACTCTCCCGCCACATATGACGGCCTTTCGCGCTGCCTTTACAGAGCGCTTTATAAGGATGAAGGGCTGATTATCATAAGGTACCCGAGGGGAAGCCAGCCGGAGGATAACAGATTTGAGCCGAACGGCGAGGATTACGATATTATAGGCGATGAAAATGCGGATATCGCTCTTGTCACATTCGGCAGACTGTTTTTTGAAGCATACAAAGCAATGGAAATTCTCTCCGGTAAGGGGATAAAAATCAAAATAATCAAGCTGCTCAGGATTAAGCCGATAAACCCGGAAATAATCACCTCACTTAAAGATACAAAGAAAGTATTCTTTTTCGAGGAGGGGGAAATTACGGGAGGCGCAGGCGAAAGATTCGGCTCCGCACTGTGCGAGAGCGGATTTACAGGTGAATACAGACTTACCGGCGTAAAGAATGAATTCGTTCCTCACGCTCCGGTTGAGCGGCTTCTGAAAGAGTATAAGCTCGACGCAAATTCGATGGCAGAGATGATTGAAAATGAGTGACAAAGCAAGACTTGACAGCGCGGTCTTCGAAAGAGGCCTCGCAGAGTCGAGAGAAAAAGCCAAGGCAATGATTATGGCCGGCTCTGTTTATCTCAACGGTCAGAAGGCTCTGAAAGCCGGCGCGGCCGTGAAGGATGACGATATTATTGAAGTGCGCGGCAGCGTAAATCCGTATGTCAGCAGGGGCGGGCTCAAGCTTGAAAAAGCGATGAAGGTCTTTCCCGTCAGGCTTGAAAACTGTATCTGTATGGATATAGGCGCCTCAACAGGGGGATTCACCGACTGCATGCTGCAAAACGGCGCCGCAAAAGTTTACTCCATAGATGTCGGATACGGTCAGCTCGCCTGGAAACTGCGCACGGACAGCAGAGTGGTAAATCTCGAAAGAACCAATTTCAGATATGTCACAAATGAGCAGGTGCCCGATGCTGTTGACTTCGCCAGTGTCGATGTTTCTTTCATTTCACTGAAGAAAATACTGCCCGTTATGCGCGGGCTGCTTAAAGACGGCGGTCAGGCGGTATGCCTAATAAAGCCGCAGTTTGAGGCAGGCAGAGAAAACATAGGCAAAAAGGGCGTTGTCAGAGATAAGGGAGTTCATGTTTCTGTGGTTGACGATATCTCCTCATTCGCTCTCGAAAACGGATTCGATCTGCTCGGTCTTGATTATTCGCCCGTCAAGGGTCCGGAAGGAAACATCGAATATCTTATGTATATAAGAAAATCCGATTCGCCCGAAAGGGTCTGTAAAGTATCCGTAAGCGAGCTTGTAAACAGCTCTCACAATGAACTTGATAAGCAGGAATGAATATGAAAGTAACGATTATTCCCAATTTAACAAGATCCGCCGCCCGTGAAATCACGGAAAAAATCTGCTCGGTACTCCGGGAGATGGACGTTGAATGCTGCATTCCCCGCACACCCGGAGATGAGAAAGATTTTGACGGCGTTATCTGCGGCGAAACAGATGCGCTGGTCACAGATTCCGACGCGGTTATCGCCGTGGGAGGAGACGGCGCGATAATCCACGCGGCAAAAGAGGCGGTCAAGCATTCGAAGCCCATTCTCGGCATTAATGCCGGGCGCCTGGCGTTTATGGCAGGCCTTGAAAGCAACGAGCTTGACAAGCTCTCATGCCTGATTGACGGCAAATATACCATTGACAGGCGGCTGATGCTGAAAACAACAATATACGACACGGCCGGAGAAACAACGGATTTTGCTCTCAACGACTGCTATATAACAAACAATCACAAACAGAGAATGTCAAACATGCAGGTCTTTCTCAACGGTGAAAAGATAAATGACTATGTCTGCGACGGCATTATCATATCAACTCCCACCGGCTCGACGGCATACTCCCTC